>JALRDW010000016.1 GCA_023262065.1 Acidimicrobiia bacterium
GGCGTGGTACGCATCAAGCCGTCACTCTAGCCCCACAGGACACCCTGTTGGCAACCCCTGCGTCAGGCCGGCGCCCCGGCCGGGGCCCGGCGCTCGAGCGGCACGAACCCCTCGGCACTCGCCGCGGCCAGCCCCACCGGGGCGAAGTCGCCGGCGGAGCGGTAGACGAGGTACCGCGGCACCCAGCGGGGCTGGAACTTCGCGTTGAACGACAGCAGGGACCCGATCTGGAAGTGCGGATCGAGGCGGCGCACGAACCAGGCCGTCAGGTTGTCGCGCAGGCCCCGGTCCGGGTCCTCCTCGAGCAGCCCCTTGAACGCGGCGAAGTTGAGGGAGACCTCCTCGATCCCCCGGGCCGCAGCCCAGACGACCGCGTCGACGATGAGGGTCTCGTTCACGCCGTTGACCTGCGGGCACCCTCCGTCGTCGCGCCGCATCGCATCGAGCGACAGCCCCCGGCCGGATCGGCAGGGTACGTAGCGCTGGAACGCGAACGGCGTCCCGGTCCCATCGCGGGCCACCACGATCACGCAGTCCGCGTCCCGACCCGACAGGAGCCCGTCGAGCGCCATGGAGAAGCCCCGGTCGGGTTGCCCGTCGAGGTGGGCCTGCGAGATGCCCACGAGGGCACGGCGCAGCGTGGGGTCGAGCGCACCCTCGCGGTGCACCTCGGTGGTGACGCCGTGTCGGCGGGTGCGCGACACCGCCTGACGCACCGGTCGCATCGTGCGGCCCTCGAGGTGGAAGGTGGCGACGTCGATGATCGCCTCGTCACCGAGGTACTGCACCCGCAGGCCCTGCTCGGTCCACACGTCGAGGCGGTCACCCCGGACGCTGATCGCCGCGGGCCGCCAACCGTGGGCGTCGCAGCGGGCGATGAAGCGTCGCACCGCATCGGGCGCGCTGGCCTGATCCCCCACCGGATCGCCCGCTGCGAGGCCGACGCCGTTCAGGTACCGGTAGGCCACGGTGGCCCGCCCGTCGTGGGAGAACACGTAGCGCTTGTCGTGGCGGAGCGCGAACGGATCGAGCGAGTCGCCATCGACCCGATCGACGAGGCCCCGGACCCGCTGCCGCTCCTCCTCGTGCACCACGAACCGGTCGGCGACCGGAGCGAGGGCGAGCAACACGATGGCGATGAGCGAGGTGATGCCGAGGATCGTGAGCGAGGCCGGGAACCATGCGCCGAAGGCCCCCGAGATCTCGAGGGGTCCGCTGAACCCGATGACCCGGGCTCCGACCTCCCGGACCGCGAGCGACGGCGTGAGGTCGGGCGTGATGTTCCCGCGTTCGACCACGAGACCGACGATCCCGTACACGAACGTGATGGCGAGCAGACGCGGACCCCACCGGAGCACGCTCGTCGAACGGATGCGCGGCACCTGTTCATCGAAGATCCGCCGGAAGCGCCAGAGCGCGGCACCGACGGCGCCCAGGATCACGGCCTCCTCGACGTCGAGCCCCTTGCCGAGATGGGTCACGAAGGAGACACCCAGGAGGACGAGGGCGACCCGGTACGCGAGGCGCCGACGGTGGGCGAGGCCACGACCGATGAGCACGAGCGCGATGCCGACCAACGCGGTCGCGCCCGCTGCGATCTCCGTGAACGACGGGTCGAACGCGGTGTCGATGATCGAGAGCCGCTCGCGCAGGCCCGGGGTGACGGCCGAGATGACGTTGAGCAGTCCGGCGAGCACCACGACCGCACCCATCGAGCGCGCGATGCGGCGGTCACGACGGGCCCGCCGGGCCTCCGGGGCGAGGTCGGCGCGCTGAGGTGCGGTCGGAGAGGCCATGATCCGTCAACCGTACCGGCGCGACCTGCTCGAACCGGTCACTCCCGGGCGGTCAGTGCTGGTGCTCGGGACACGAGTAGGTCGTCCGCCCACCGACCTGCCGGATCTCGAGCGCCGTGCCGTCGCGCGGGCACAGGCCGCCCGGGAACCGCGCGTCCATGTGGTCGCCGGTGTGGGAGCCACCCCGACGTTGCAGGGTGCGCAACGTCGTGCGGATCGTGCGGTGGAGGGCGCGGACCTCGTCGCGCGTGAGCGAGTCGGCCCGACGCGCCGGATCGAGTCCGACCCGCCACAGCGCCTCATCGGTGAGCAGGTTGCCGAGGCCGGCGATGCGCGATTGGTCCATGAGCGTCGCCTTGAGCGGGGCCCGACTCGCGGCGAGCACGACCCGCAGGTGGGTGAGGTCGAGATCGAACGCGTCCGGCCCCAGGCGGTCCTCGTCGGGGTCGAGCTCGACCGCGCCGAGCCGGCGGGGATCGCGCAGTGCCAACGAACCGCCGTCCGCGAAGCGCAGGGTCACCCGGTGCCAGGCCGGATCCTCACGGTTCGTCGCGTACCGGAGCGGGTCCCCCGCGGCGTCACCATCGATGAGGATGCGTCCGCTCATCCCGAGGTGCAGGGCCACGACCGGGCCGGGCGTGCGGGCGCGCCCGACCCCCGAGGTGTCGAGCAGGATCAACTTGCCCCGACGCCGGGCCTCGATCAGCCGGCGACCCGGCAGCGCAGCACGCAGGGCCCGCGGCGTGAGGCCGCGCTTGAGGAACCAGGCGTCGGGGGCGTCGACGGCAGCGATGCGGCGCCCGAGCGCGCGGGCCTCGATGAGGCGACGCGCCTCCTCGGCCTCGAGGATCTCGGGCACGTCGGAGCCGCGATCAGATGTTCGTGATCGCGCCGGTCTCGGCGCCCTGAGCGAGTCGGGCGTACTTCGCGAGGAAGCCCGAGGTGTACCGGGGCTCCGGCAGCTTCCAGTTCGCCCGCCGGGCCTCGAGCGTGGCCTCGTCGACGAGGAGGTCGATCGTGTGCTCGGTCGCGTCGATGACGATCCGGTCACCGTCCTCGACGAACGCGATCGGACCGCCGTCGACGGCCTCCGGCGCGACGTGTCCCACGCAGAAACCGTGGGTGCCGCCCGAGAACCGTCCGTCGGTGATCAGCGCGGCGTCGTGCCCGCGGCCCGCGCCCTTCATCGCACCGGTGACCGCGAGCATCTCGCGCATCCCCGGGCCACCCTTCGGGCCCTCGTACCGGATGACGACGATGTCACCGGCGTTGATGCGGCCGGCGAGGATCGCCTCCATCGCGAGTGCCTCGCCGTCGAACACCCGGGCCGTGCCTTCGAAGCGCGGGTGGTCGATGCCTGCGACCTTCACGACCGAGCCCCGTGGCGCGAGTGACCCTCGCAGCACAGCGATGCCGCCCTGCACGTTGATCGGGTCGGACAGCGGGTGCACGACATCGCCGTCCGGTGCCGGCGGGGCCAGGGCGTCCAGGTTCTCGGCCACCGTGCGGCCGGTCACCGTCAGGCAGTCGCCGTGGAGCAGACCCGCCTCGAGCAGCTCCCGCATCACCACCGGCACCCCGCCGATCCGATCGACGTCGGTCATGTGGTACTTGCCGTGAGGCTTGGTGTCCGCGATGTGCGGCACCCGGGCCCCGATCCGGTTGAAGTCCTCGAGCTCGAGCTCGACGTGGGCCTCGTGTGCGATCGCCAGCAGGTGCAGCACCGCGTTCGTCGAACCGCCGAGCGCCATGACCACGGCGATCGCGTTCTCGAACGCCTGCTTCGTCATGATCTGTCGGGGTCGGAGACCCATCGCGAGCAGGTTCATGACCGCCCGGCCACTCTCGTACGCGTAGTCGTCGCGCCGCCGATCGACCGCCGGGGCCGACGCACTGCCGGGCAACGACATGCCGAGCGCCTCGCCGACCGAGGCCATCGTGTTGGCCGTGAACATGCCGGCGCACGAGCCCTCGGTCGGACAGGCCTTGCGCTCGATCTCACCGAGCTCGTTCTCGGTGAGGGTACCGGCCGCGCACGCGCCGACCGCCTCGAAGACGCTCACGATGTCGAGGGTCTGGTCGCCGTGGTGGCCCGGCAGGATCGATCCGCCGTACAGGAACACCGAGGGCAGGTCGAGACGGGCCGCCGCCATGAGCATGCCCGGCAGGCTCTTGTCGCACCCGGCGAAGGTGACCAGGGCGTCGAGGCGCTCGGCGTGCATGACGCACTCGACCGAGTCGGCGATGATCTCGCGGCTCACGAGCGAACCGCGCATGCCCTCGTGACCCATCGAGATGCCGTCGCTCACCGCGATGGTCACGAACTCGATCGGGAAGCCGCCGGCATCCCGCACACCGACCTTGGCCCGCTTGGCGAGACGGTCGAGCGGGAGGTTGCAGGGTGTGACCTCGTTCCAGGACGACGCGACCCCGACCTGGGACTTGCCGAAATCGTCGTCGGTCATGCCGATGGCGCGCAGCATGGCCCGGGCCGGGGCCCGCTCCATGCCGTCGGTCACCTCACCGCTGCGGGGCTTCATGTTCTCGGTCATGGGCGCGAGGGTACAGGACGCCGACCGGACCCCTCCTAGGCTCGGGCACCGTGACCCACCGCCTGCGCATCGACGCCCCGCTCGTCGCGGTCGACCTGCGCGCGGTCCCCGACCGAGCGCGGGAGATCGAGGCGCTCGGCTACGACGGTGCGTTCACCTTCGAGGGACCGCACGATCCCTTCTTCCCCCTCGCACTCGCGGCCGAGCACACCGTGCGCATCGAGCTCACCACCGCGATCGCCATCGCCCTGGCCCGCTCCCCCATGACGGTCGCCCAGATCGGACGGGACCTCAACGACCTCGCCGCGGGTCGCGCGATCATCGGCCTCGGCTCCCAGGTGAAGCCCCACATCGAGCGCCGCTTCTCGATGCCGTGGTCCCAGCCCGCCGATCGCATGCGCGAGTACGTGCTCGCGCTGCGAGCGATCTGGGGCGCGTGGCAGGACCGCACACCGCTGCGGTTCGAGGGCGAGCACTACCGCCACACGCTCATGACGCCGTTCTTCGACCCGGGGCCCTCCGAGCACGGCATCCCCCGCGTCCACCTCGCCGGCGTGGGTGCCCGCATGACCGAGATCGCCGGGGAGGTCGCCGACGGGTTCCTCGTGCACCCGTTCAGCAC
>JALRDW010000208.1 GCA_023262065.1 Acidimicrobiia bacterium
CACATCCGCCATCTCAGCTCCTCTCGTTGCAGGCCTCCATTATGGGGAGGGGGTCGGACATCGCCGGCGGGCGCGGCCCACCGTCGTCCCGATCGGACCGACCGGTCAGCGGCCGCAGGCCGCTGCACCGCCGCGCTCGAAGGTCATGCGTCGGCAGTACACCGCCCGCGGCGCGTACTCCCCCATCACCGCCGCAGCGGGTTGGCCGGGGGCGAGCCGCGCTGCGGCCTGCGCGAACTCGGGTGCGGGCAGCATCTCGCGCATCAGGATGAGGGAGGGCACGGCGGTCGAGCCCCACGGCAACCAGGTCTCCCCGTCGCGAGCGCGGAGACCGGCCGGACGGTCGGCCCGGGTCGACACGACGATCGTGTACTCGCCGCGGCGCGTCGCGACCTGCGCATCGTGCCGACAGGCCGACGTCCGGTACGGCTTCGCGTACTCGTTCGTGCAGAACGACCAGTACCGCAGTTGATCGGAGGTGCGGATGCGGTCGCCCGCCCTGGTGTCCGGGAACGTCGGGGCCCGGCCGCGGATGATGACCACTCGTCCCGGCCGGTGGTCGACGATCGTGGCGACGTAGGTGTTGTCGGGGTTCGGGTAGAGCGTCGCACCGTCCCCGCGCGGCCGGATGAACACCGGGACCTCCGGGACCGGCGTGCCGGTGATCGAGGCCATCCGGGCGACGGTGGCCGCGACGTCGGGGTTCGCCACCGGTCGGTCGCAGGTGGGGACCCTGGTCCGGCGGGCCGCCGCATCGATCAGCGTCGCCCGCGGGAGCGGCACGCCGCCGGCACGGTCGACGCCGAGATCCGGCAGGTACACGCGGTAGATGATCGAGCCCTCGGACCGACCGTTCGCACCGATCGGCGCGGTGACGATCGTGTCGTCGCCGTCCTCGATCGCACCGACCACGATGTGGGTCGAACGGTTGCGACCGTCGAGCCCGCGTGTGCGGTCCGACTGGTGGCCGACCACGGTGCCTGACGCGTCGTACACCACGAAGGACGAGTACCGGGCGGCCGGGCGCGTCCACCGGTACAGGATCGACTCGCCCGGCGCCAGCGAGTAGCGCTGGACCCAGTAGGTCGCCGCGGTGTCCGGGTACGCGACGTTCAGCGTCTCCCGATCGGCCCGGACCGGCCACGCGCACCGCGCGCCGGTCCCGAGCGGTGCGGCAGTCCGGGACCCATCCGCAGGCCCGGTGGGGGCCGAGACCGCGACGAGCGCGCCGGCCACGAGGACCGCCGCGGGTCGGGTCCACCCGCTCACGACGAGAAGAGCCCGCCGATCCCGCCGGCCGCGTTGCCCGAGGTCTGGGTGGGCAGGAACGGCGCGAGGAACCCGGCGAACGACTGGATGCTGCGGGTCTGGACCCACACCGATCCGGGGCCGGTGAGTTCGACCACGAGGCCCTCACCGCCGAGCAGCGTGGACTTCCAGTTGCCGAACTTGCGGACCTGGTACGTGAGCGTCGCGTCGAAGGCCACGATGTGACCGGTGTCGACGGTGAACATCTGCCCGGCGACGAGGTCGACCTTGCGGATCGCGCCGTACGAGGAGAGGAAGAGGTCGCCGCGGCCCGAGCAGTTGAGGAGGAACAGGCCCTCGCGCGAGAAGAAGGTCTTCGCACCGCCCCACTTCGTGTCGACCGAGACGCCGTTCCCGCTGAACAGGTAGGAGCCGGAGGTCACGAGCAGCGGGTTCGAACCGTCGAGCGGGTGGGCGATGATGTCGCCGGGCGAGGCCGGTGCGAACGAGATCTGGGCGGCCGCCGTGGCGGTGAAGGTGTTCATGAAGAACGACTCCCCGCCGAGCGCGGCGCGCTTGAGCCCACCGAGGACGCCGCCACCCGCCGCACCCGAGGTGGTCGCCACCTCGATGCCCGGACTCATCGACACCATCGCGCCGCCCTCGGCGATCACGACGTCGCCCGGGTCGAGGTTGCAGGTCGCCATCGCGAACGCAGGGCCGTAGTCGATCGAGTGGTTCATCGGGGTCTCCTCGGGCGCGGGTGCTCGGACCCGCCAACCTAGGCCCCGACCGTGGGTCCGGCACGCGCGCCGGGCGAGCGACCAACATGGCCCGGTGAGCATCCGACGCGGGTCCAGCCGATCGCACCGCGCCCTGCGCCCGGCACGCGGGGACGAATGGGACGTCACCCCCACCGCCTTCGGACGGGCCGGTGACGCGACCGCCCGCATCCCGGGCGGTCGCGTCTCGATCCCGGGGGCGATCCCGGGCGAGGTCGTCCGGGTCCGGGCGATGGCCCAGCGCAAGGGGGTGGTGCACGCGCAGGTCCTCGAGATCCTCGACCCATCACCGGATCGGGTGACCCCTCCGTGCGCCGAGGTGGCCCGCGGGTGCGGGGCCTGTCAGTGGCAGCACCTCGCGCTCGACGCACAGCGGGCCGAGAAGCGGATCCGCATCGCCCATGCGCTCGGTGTGGAGGACTCCGACCTCGACGACACGGTCACCCTCGCTGCGACCGCGTTCCGGACCACACTCGATGCGGCGGTGGATCGGGGTCGGGCTGGCCTGCGCCGGTACCGGTCCCACCGCACCGTGCCGATCGAGGGCTGCCTCGTGGCACACCCGCTGCTCGCGGAACTCATCACCGACGCCGACTACGGGGAGGCCACCGAGGTGCTGCTGCGGTGCGGCGCGCGCACCGGGGAGCGGATGGCGGCGCCGCTGCCGGCCGGTGCGTCGATCCGCGTGCCCGACGACGTGGTGCGGGACCGCATCCACGAGGAGGCCGCGGGACGGACCTGGAGGATCTCCGCCGACTCGTTCGCCCAGGCGAGCCCGGAGGCGATGGACGCCCTCGTCGACGCGGTGCTGCGGGCCGGCGGCGAGGTGCCGATCCGGCGCGCGCTCGACCTCTACAGCGGCGTCGGCCTGTTCGCGGGCGCGCTCGCCGATCGCGGGTGGTCGGTCACGGCGGTGGAGGGCGCGCCGAGCGCGGCGGCCGACGCCCGCCACAACCTGCGCGACCTCGAGGTCGCGGTGGTTGAGGACGACGTGACCGCGTGGCGGGCCGAGCCGGCCGAACTCGTCGTCGCGGATCCGAGCCGAGCCGGACTCGGACCGGACGGCGCTGCGGTCGTCGATGCGACCGGCGCGACCCGCGTCGTGCTCGTCTCCTGCGACGCCCACGCGCTCGCCCGCGACACCGCGCACCTGCGCGGCCTCGGCTTCGAGGTCACGCGTGCGACACCCCTCGATCCGTTCCCACACACCCCGCACGTCGAGGTCGTGAGCGTGCTCGATCGCTGAGCACTAGCGTCGGCCGCGTGAGCGAGACGGCCCGCACCCCGACGAACGTCTGCGTGGTGCTGTTGGACTCGCTCAACCGCCACGACCTCGGTTGCTACGGCGGGTCCGCGTTCGACACGCCGAACCTCGACCGCTTCGCACGCGACCACGCCATCCGCTTCGACCGGCACGTGACCGGATCGTTGCCGTGCATCCCGGCCCGCCACGACCTCCTCGTCGGATCGCTCGACTTCCTCTGGCGACCGTGGGGGTCGATCGAGGCGTGGGAGCAGCCGATCACGCGGGCGCTCCGGCGGGCCGGCGTCACCTCCTGCCTCGTGACCGACCATCCGCACCTGTTCGAGACGGGTGGCGAGAACTACCACACCGACTTCGGCGGTTGGTCCTACGTGCGTGGGCACGAGGGCGACCCCTGGCGCACGCACCCGGACCCCTCCTGGATCGGTGCCCCGGCGATGCCGGCGAACCGACAGGGCTGGCACATCGCCCGGCGGACCGGCATCCCCACGGCGACCGTCGGGGCCGACCTGTCGCGCACGTTCTTCCGCGAGGAGGCCGACTACCCGGGTCCGCGCACGATGCGTGAGGCCCGGCGGTTCCTCGTCGAGGCCACGCCCCACCACGATCGCTGGTTCCTCCTCGTCGACGAGTTCGACCCGCACGAACCCTTCGACACCCCGGAGCCGTGGGCGAGCCGCTACCAGGACGGTCCGTGGGACGACCCGTGGATGATCTGGCCGCCCTACCTCGACGGGGGCGTCAGCGCCGGCGAACTCACCGGGCGCGAGGCCCGACACCTGCGTGCGAACTACGGCGCGAAGCTGTCGATGATCGACCATTGGTTCGGGCTGGTGCTGGACGCCTTCGACGAGCGCGGCCTCTGGGAGGACACCGCACTCATCGTCTGCACCGACCACGGGCACTACCTCGGCGACGTGCGCAACGGCCGGGACCTCTGGGGCAAACCCGGGGTGCCCCAGTTCGAGCCGCTCGGCCACATGCCGCTGCTCATCCACTGGCCCGGGCGCGCCGGCGGAGCGACCTGCGACGCCCTGACGACGAGCGTGGACCTGTCCGCGACCATCGCCGAGGTGTTCGACGTGACCGTGGAGCACCGCACCCACGGGACCTCCCTCCAGCCGCTCCTGGCCGGCACCGCCACGAAGGTGCGCGACTGGGCGCTCGGTGGGGTGTGGGGCAACTGGGTGCAGGTCACCGACGGCACCCGCAAGTACGCCCGTGCCCCCGTCGGCACGAACGCGCCCCTCTCGATGTGGTCGAACCGGTGGTCGACGATGCCGGTGCACTGGACCGAGTTCGACACGCTGCCGGCGCCGGACCGGCGGGCCTGGCTCGACACGATGCCCGGATCCGAGGTCCCGGTGCTCCGGCAGCCGTTCGAACCCGGCGATCGGCGACCCCTGTGGGCCGCGGGCGAGCACATCGTCGGTCGACACCACCTGTACGACCTCGCCGAGGACCCCGACGAGCAGCGCAACCTCGTCGGTTCGCCGCTCGAGGCCGAGTTGGTCGAACTGCTGCGCCATGCGCTGCACGCGGTCGAGGCGCCGCAGGAGCAGTACGTGCGGCTCGGTCTCGGACCGGACTAGGCGGGGGCGTTCCGCAGCACGGGGGCGACCTCGGCCATGAGGCGGCGGTTCGCCGCGATGAGTTCGCCCGGGTCGGCGTCCCGCGACCCGCCGATCACCACGAGGCGGTCGAGGCCGAGATCCACGAGGTAGCGCAGGCGGCGAGCCACCTCCGCGCAGATCGGAAGAGCAC
>JALRDW010000245.1 GCA_023262065.1 Acidimicrobiia bacterium
CCGTCCTCGTCGGCGCGAGCGACCTCGTGGTCCCGAGTCCGGGCGTCGCGCCGGGCCACCCCGTGCTCGAGGCCGCGGCGGCCGCCGGGGTCCCCGTGCGCGGCGACGTCGATCTCGCGGTCGAGGCCGCCGGTGTCCCGGTGTGCGTGGTCACCGGGACGAACGGCAAGACCACCGTGACCACCCTCATCGCCGCGATGCTCGAGGCGTCCGGCCGGCGGGCGCCGGCCGCGGGGAACATCGGGTGGGCGCTGCTCGACGCGGTGCGCCGACCGATGGACGTCCTCGTCGCCGAGGTCTCCTCGTTCCAGCTCCACACGACGACGGAGGCGTTCGCGCCGCGTGTCGCGGTCCTCCTCAACGTCGCCGACGACCACCTCGACTGGCACGGGTCGTTCGAGGCCTACGCCGACGCGAAGTCCCGCTGCTTCCGGTTCCAGCGGGCCGGGGACCTGCTCGTGTTCAATGCGGACGATCCGGTGGTGGCCCGCCTCGCCACGACGGCGCCCGGACGTCGGGTGGGCTGCTCGACCGATCCCGGCGCCGCGGAGGGGTACCGCGTCGTCGACGACCACCTCACGACCCCCACGGGTGAGGCGATCCTGGCGGTGGACGACCTGGCCATGCGCGCGCCCCACGACCTCGCCAATGCCCTCGCGGCGACCGCGGCTGCGCTCGACCTCGGTGCGACCCCGGACGGTGTGCGCGCCGCACTGCGCACCGCCACGAGGCTCCACCACCGGGTGGAGCCCATCGGGGAGACTCGGGGTGTGCGGTTCATCGACGACTCGAAGGCGACCAACCCCCACGCGACGCTCACCGCGCTGGCGGGCTTCGAGCGCTCGGTCCTGATCGCGGGCGGGCGCAACAAGGGACTCGACCTCGGCGTCCTGCGGGGGGCCGCGCCTCGGATCGCAGCGGTCGTCGCGATCGGGGACGCCGCGGCCGAGGTCGAGGCGGCCCTCGCGCCCGTGGTGCCCACGGTGCGGGCCGGATCCATGCGCGACGCGGTGCGCTCGGCGGCCGACCTGGCCGCGCCGGGCGATGTGGTGCTGCTGTCGCCGGCCTGTGCATCCTTCGACTGGTACCGGTCCTACGAGGAGCGGGGCGATGACTTCCGGGCCGAGGTCGAGGCGCTCATCGCGGAGCACGGCGCGTGACCACCACCACCGGGAGCCGCCGGACCACGGCCCGACGCGCGAGCCCGGCGACGTCGCGTGACGCCCGGCGCTTCATCCCGGATCTCGTCGCCCGGCGCGGCGGTACCCCCTGGAGCGTCTGCCTCGGCATCGTGGTCGGTGCGCTGTGCATCTTCGGCACGGTCATGGTGTTCGGTGCGTCGTCGGTCGCGTCGATCGACGAGGGCGGGGATCCGTTCCACTACGTCGCCCGCCACGTCATGTTCCTCTCCGTCGGCGCGGTCCTGTACCTCGTGGCGGCACGCGTCGACTACCGCCGGCTCCGGGGGATCGGTGCGGTCGGGCTGGTCGTCGCCACGCTCATGTGCGCAGCGGTGCTCACGAGCCTCGGCGTGTACTCGGGTGGCGCTCGGCGCTGGCTGGACTTCGGGTTCACGACCTTCCAGCCCTCCGAGGCGGTCAAGCTGCCCCTGGCGATCGTGCTCGCCGCGTTCCTCACCAAGCGCGAGCAGGCCGGGGAGCTCTCGAGCTTCCGGCGCACGCTCGTGCCCATCGGGTTGCTCACCGGGTTCATCGCCCTGCTCGTGATGGCCGAACCGGACTTCGACTCGACCCTCGTCATCGTCGGGCTCGTCGCCGGGGTGATGTTCGTGGCCGGGGTGCCGAGCCGGTGGCTCGTCGGGTCGGCGGCCGCCGGCGCGGCGCTCATCGCGTACGCGTTGGCCCAACCGTTCCGGCGGCAGCGCCTCCTCATCTTCATGGATCCGTGGCGGGACCCCCTGAACTCCGGGTACCAGTCGATCGCGGCCTCGACCTCGATGGCGATCGGTGGGTGGTTCGGCACCGGACTCGGGTCGAGCACGGCCAAGTGGGGGTTCCTCCCCGTGGCCTACTCCGACTTCATCTTCGCGGTCATCGGCGAGGAGACCGGTGTCGCGGGCTGCGTGTTCGTGATCGCCTGCTTCGCCGCCTTCGGCTGGCTCGGCCTGCAGATCGCGCGGCGCGCGCCGGACCGGTTCGGCCAGCTGCTCGCGGTCGGGCTCACGCTCACGGTGCTGCTGCAGGCGATGATCAACATCGGCATGGTCGTCGGCATCGTGCCGGTGGCCGGACTCACGCTGCCGTTCCTGTCCTACGGGGGTTCGTCCCTCGTGCTCATGCTCCTCGCGGCCGGGATCCTCGCCAACATCGCGCGTCAGGCGAAGCCGAGCAGGGCGCGGTGAGTCCCGCGGCCCCGCGGCCGCGCGCCGCGACCGTCGTCATCGCCGGTGGTGGCACCGGCGGGCACGTCTACCCGGCGGTCGCCCTCGCCGACGCGCTGCGCGCCCGCGGCCATGCGGTCGAGGACCTCCGGTTCGTGGGTGCGCGCCGGGGCCTCGAGGCCCGGGTCGTTCCCGCCGCCGGGTACCCGCTCACCCTCCTCGGCCTGCGGGGACTCGACCGCGGTCGCGGCCCGGGGTCGCTCCTGCGCAGCCTCACGGCCGTCCTCGCCCTCATGGCCGGGACCCTCCGGATGGCGGGGACCTTCCTCCTCCACCGCCCGGCGATCGTCGTCGGGGTCGGCGGCTACGCCTCGGCGCCGTGCGTCCTCGCCGCACGCGCCCTCGGCATCCCGGTGGTGGTGCACGAGCAGAACGCGGGACCGGGCCTCGTGAACCGGGTCGCCGTGCGTCTCGGCGCCCGGGCGGCGGTCTCGCTCCCGGGCACGCCGCTGCGCCGCGCCGTGCTCACCGGCAACCCGGTCCGGGACCGGATCGCGGCCGTGGTCCGCGCGCCCGACCCCGACCGACCGCTCCTCGGGGTGGTGGGTGGGAGCCTGGGGGCGGGACGGGTCAACGAGGCCACCCTGGGGTTGGCGGCCCGCTGGCGGGATCGCACCGACGTGCGCATCCGCCACGTCGCCGGCGCCCGGTTCGTGGACGCGTGCCGCCGCGAGCTCGCGACACGCCGCGATCCGGACGACGCGCTCGACTACGAGCTCGTCGGGTACGAGGAGCGCATGGACCGCCTCTACGCCGACGTCTCCCTCGCGGTGTGCCGGGCCGGTGCGGTCACGGTGGCCGAACTCGCGGCGGCCGGGGTGCCCGCGGTGCTCGTGCCGTGGTCCGGCGCGGCCGGCGACCACCAGACCCGCAACGCCGAGGCGCTCGTCGATGTGGGCGGCGCCGTCCTGCTCGCCGACCGCGACTGCGCGACCGAGGCCCTCGACGCGCTCGTGACGCCGCTGCTCGCCGATCCGGACCGCCTCGCCCGGATGGGCGAAGCGGCCCGTACGCTCGCGCGACCGGATGCGGCCGACCGGCTCGCCGACCTGGTCGAGGAGGTGGCCGGTGCCCGCGCCTGAGCAGTCCGGACGACTCGACCTCTCCGTGCCGCGCACGATCCACATCGTCGGGGTCGCCGGGCACGGCATGAGCGCCCTGGCCGCGGTCCTCGCCGAACTGGGCCACACCGTGTCGGGGACGGACCTGGCCCCGAACCGCCGGATGGACCGCCTCGCGCTCCTCGGGGTCACGTGCACGGTCGGGCAGCGGGCGGAGCACGTCCCCGAGGGCTGCGACGCCGTCGTGATCTCGACCGCGGTGCCGCGCACCAACGTCGAGGTCGCCGCGGCCGAGGCCCGCGGGATCCGCGTGTACCACCGCTCGGACGCGCTCGCCGGCGTCGTGGCGGCCCGGCGCGGCATCGGGGTGGCGGGCACCCACGGCAAGACGACGACCTCGTCCATGGTCACGCTCATCCTGCGCGCCGCCGGGCTCCACCCGTCGTTCGTCATCGGGAGCGAGCTCCACGAGGTGGGGACGAACGCGGCCATGGACTCGGGGGAGTGGCTCGTCGTCGAGTCGGACGAGAGCGACGGGTCGTTCCTGAAGTTCGACCTCGATGCAGCCATCGTGACGAACGTCGAGGAGGACCACCTCGGGTACTGGGGCACGATGGCCCGCCTCGAGGCCGCCTTCGAGGTCTTCGCGAGCCACGTCGAGGGGCCCGTCGTGCTGTGCGCCGACGACCCGGTCACCGCCCGCATGGCAGCCGTGCACCCCCGTGCGGTCACCTACGGTTGGGCCGAGGACGCCGAGTTCCGAGCGGTGGACTACCGCAGCGGCGCCGGCGGGTCGCGGGTCACGCTCCTGCGGGGCGGCGAGGTGCTCGGCGAGATCGCGCTCCCGCTGCTCGGCTCGCACAACGCGCAGAACGCGACCGCCGCCGCCGCGCTCGCGATGCACCTCGGGGTCGACTTCGCGACGGTGCGGGACGCCCTCGCCGGGTTCGGCGGCGTGTCGCGACGGTTCCAGTTCCGGGGCGAGCGCGACGGGGTGACCTACGTCGACGACTACGCGCACCTGCCGAGCGAGATCCGGGCCACGGTGCGGGCCGCGCACGAGGGCGGGTGGAACCGCATCGTGGCCGTGTTCCAGCCCTACCGCTACAAGCGGACCCAACTCATGTGGCGGGAGTTCGCCGACGCGTTCGAGGGGGTGGACCACCTCGTGCTCACCGACGTCTGCGGGGCCAGCGAGGAACCGATCCCGGGGGTGACCGGCCGCCTCGTCCTGCGCGCGGTGCTCGACGCCCACCCGGACCTCCCGGTGACCTACCTGCCGCACCGCGCCGAGCTCGTGACCCACGTCCCCCGATACGCCCGGCCCGGTGATCTCGTGCTGACCCTCGGTGCGGGCGACCTCACGACGGTCCCGGACGAGTGGGTCGGCGGGTGAACCCCGCCGCGCTCGACGCGGTCGCGGCCGGGCTCGCACCGCGTCTCGGCGACCGGGTCGCCCGCGGCGCCTCGATCGGCCCGCTCACGACCTACCGGCTCGGCGGTCCGGCCGGGATCCTCGTGCGGGCCGCCGGACCCGAGGACCTCGTCGCCGTGGCCGAGGCGCGTGCGGCGGCGCCCGAGGTCCCGCTCGTGACGATCGGGCGCGGTTCGAACCTCGTGGTGTCCGACGCCGGGTTCCCGGGCATCGTCGTCGTGCTCGAGGGCACGTTCGAGGCGGTCGCGGTCGGCGAGTCGTCGGTCTGCGCGGGCGGTGCCGTGCCGCTCCCGGTGCTCGCCCGCCGGGCCGCCGCCGCCGGGCGCACCGGCCTCGAGTTCTACGTGGGTATCCCCGGGAGCGTGGGCGGTGCGGTCCGGATGAACGCGGGCGGCCACGGTCGCCAGACCGCGGACGTCCTCGTCTCGGCCGTCGTCGCCGACCTCGGCGGGACCGGTGTGCCCACGGCGCGCGACCTGTCCGCGCTCGACCTCACCTACCGGCACTCGAACCTGCGGCCCGACGAGGTCGTGACGGGTGCGGACTTCACGGTCGCCGCCGACGACGTGGCCGCCTGCGAGGCGCGCCTGGCCGAGATCGTGCGCTGGCGGCGGGAGCACCAGCCCGGCGGGGCCAACGCGGGCTCGGTGTTCCGCAACCCGGAGGGCGACTCGGCCGGTCGCATCATCGAGGCCGCCGGGCTCAAGGGGTTGCGGGTCGGGGGTGCGGTCGTCTCGGACAAGCACGCCAACTTCATCCAGGCCGAACCGGGCGCGACCGCTGCGGACGTCGCCGCCCTGCTGCGGACCGTGCGCGCCCGGGTCGCCGACGCGACCGGTGTCGTGCTCACCCCGGAGCTCCACTGGCTCGGCCCCGGCGGCTGGGACGCGGCGGGGCCGGCGTGACCCCTCGGGTCGACCCGCGGATCGAGGCGCGTCGGGGCGAGGTCGCCCGGGTCGCGGCGCGACGACGGGCGGTGGTCCTCGCCGTGGTCGTGGCGGTGATCGCGCTCGTCGGGCTCGTCGCCGCGCTCGTCCACTCCTCGTTGCTCGAGGCCCGGCAGGTGCGGGTCGAGGGCGTGACGGGCGCGCGGGCCGACGCGGTGTCGCAGTTCGCCGGGGTGCGCACCGGCGAACCGCTCCTGCTGCTCGACACGGACGCGGTGGCCCGCCGGGTCGAGCGGCTCCCGTGGGTCGGGGCGGTCTCGGTGTCGCGGGGGCTGCCCCACACGGTGCGCATCACCGTCGTCGAACGCGACGCGGTGGCCTGGGCGCGCCGGGTCCCCGCCGTCCCCACGACGACCTCGGGCGCGCCGCGCCCGAGCGGAGCCACCGGCGGCGCCCCGACGACGAGCGCGCCCACGACCACGACCACGACGGCCTCGGCCGCCCCGCCCCGCCTCATCGACCGCAGCGGGCTGGTCCTCGCGACGACGGCGGCGCCCCCGCCCGGGCTGCCCGAGCTGCGGGGTGTCCGGGTGCCGGAGGCCGGTCGACGGATCACCCCGGCCGGCGCGGCCCGGGCCGTCGCGGCGATCCCGGAGGCGCTGCGGACCCAGGTGGTGGCGCTCGAGGTGGACGCACGCAGCCGGGATCTCGTCCTCGTGCTGGCGACCCAGCCCAAGGTCCGGCCCACGGCCCGGCGCATCGTGCTCGGCGACGCGAGCCGGGCCCGCGCCAAGGGGGAGGTCGCCCTCTCGGTGATCGCTGCGCTGACCTCGGCCCGGCAGTCGGTCACCACCATCGACGTGAGCGTGCCGACGGCGCCCGCGACCTCCTGAGCGCCCCGAGCGCGACCCGGGGTGCTCGGCGGCCGGGATCGTTGCCGCCCGGGGGGCCGTCCGGTAGAGTCCGGGCGACTTACCACAGGGCTCCACAACGCTCGACCTCCACCTCATCTCCACGGTCCACGTCCACCGCGCGAGCACCTCGCACGGTCGACCACGGGTCGACCTCGAGGGTTCCGCCTCGGAGGTGAGGGTTCCGTCCGGTCGGGGGCCGGGGCCACGCCGGGAGAGGCGATCCGCATGATGGGTGCACCGCAGAACTACCTCGCCGTGATCAAAGTCGTCGGCGTCGGCGGAGGTGGCGGCAACGCGGTCAACCGCATGGTCGACGCCGGGCTGAAGGGGGTCGAGTTCCTCGCCGTCAACACCGACGCGCAGGCGCTCCTGCTCAGTGATGCGGACCTGCGACTCGACCTCGGGCGCGAGCTCACCCGAGGGCTCGGCGCCGGTTCCGACCCCGAGGTGGGTCGCCAGGCCGCCGAGGACCACCGGGCGGAGATCGAGGAGGCGCTGCGCGGCGCGGACATGGTCTTCATCACGGCCGGCAAGGGCGGCGGGACCGGGACCGGGGCCGCCCCGGTGATCGCCGAGATCGCCAAGGAACTCGGTGCCCTCACGATCGGAGTGGTCACCCGTCCCTTCGGGTTCGAGGGTCGGCGCCGCTCGGTGCAGGCCGAGCAGGGCATCCAACGACTCAAGGAGAAGGTGGACACGCTCATCGTCATCCCGAACGACCGGCTGCTGCAGGTCTCGGACGAGCGCACCTCGATGGTCAACGCCTTCAAGATGGCCGACGAGGTGCTGCTGCAGGGTGTGCAGGGCATCACGGACCTCATCACCACGCCCGGCCTCATCAACACCGACTTCGCCGACGTGAAGATGATCATGACGAACGCGGGCTCCGCGCTCATGGGCATCGGGTACTCCTCGGGCGAGGGCCGTGCGGTCAACGCGGCGCGCTCGGCCATCTCGAGCCCGCTCCTCGAGGCCAGCATCGAGGGCGCCCGCGGCATCCTGCTCACGATCTCGGGACCGTCCGACCTCGGGCTGTTCGAGGTGAACGAGGCGGCGCAGATCATCGCCGACGCCGCCCACCCGGACGCCAACATCATCTTCGGCACGGTCATCGACGACGCGCTCGGCGATGAGTGCCGGGTCACCGTCATCGCGGCGGGGTTCGACCGGTACGAGGGGGAGCGGGCCTCGGCGCCGCTCGGCCTGCGCTCCGAGGAGCCGGCCTACGGGGGTGCGGTCGACGACCTCGGCCTCGGCTCCGACGACGACTTCGACGTCCCCGAGTTCCTCCGCTGACCGCGGCGCGGTCGGGCCCGCCCGTCTCCGCCCCGTGCTGACGTCGATCGATCTGGGCTGTGCCCGGGTCTGGTGCACCGATCGTCGGGGCGGCGTGTCGCGGGCGCCCTACGACTCGCTCAACCTCGCGGTCCACGTCGGCGACGACCCGCTCGACGTGCGTCGGAACCTCGTCGCCCTCGCCGCGGCCTGCGAGGGCACGCCGTCCGACCCCGACGCCTGGGTGCTGGTGAACCACGTGCACGGCACCGACGTGCTGCGGCTCGACTCGCCGCCCGCGGGCCGGCCGGACGCCGACGGCGCGGCCTCCGACGTCGTCGGCCTGCCGCTCGTCGCGATCGGGGCGGACTGCGCGCCGATCGCGCTCGCCAACGACACCGCCTGCGCGGCGGTGCACTCCGGGTGGCGCGGCCTCGGGGCCGGCGTCGTGGCCGAGGGCGTCGCCGCGGTGCGGGCGCTCGGGTCCGGTCCGGTCCGGGCGCTCGTCGGGCCGTGCGTGAGCGCCGCCCACTACGAGTTCGGGGCCGACGATCTCGCCCGACTCGCCGCCGTCGTCGGGCCGGAGGTCGTGGGGGAGACCCGCGACGGGCACCCGGCGCTCGACCTGCGGGCGGGGATCCATCGGGCACTCGCGGACTGCGGGGTGGTCGAGGTGCTCGACGACGCCCGGTGCACCGTGGCCGACCCCACCCTGTTCTCGTTCCGGCGTGACGGCGTGACGGGTCGTCACGGCATGGTCGTCATGCGGATCCGATGACGCTGGTGGATGAGCGCCGGGCCGCCGAACTCGCGGCGAACCTCGAGGAGGTGCGGGCGCGGGTGGCGACGGCGGCGCGTGCCGCGGGGCGGGATCCGGCGGCGGTACGGCTCATCGGGGCGTCGAAGACCGTCCCGGCGGAGGAGCTCGCGGTCGTCGTGGGCCTCGGCCTCACCGACCTCGGGGAGAACCGGGCGCAGGAGCTCGTCGCGAAGGCGCCCGTGCTCGCGGCCCTCGATGCCTCGCCGACCTGGCACTTCGTGGGGCAGCTCCAGCGGAACAAGGTCCCGGCGCTCGTCCCGCTCGTGACCTGCTGGCAGTCGGTCGATCGACTCCCCCTCGGCGAGGCCATCGCGAAGCGTGCCCCCGGAGCCCGGGTGCTGGTCGAGGTCAACCTCGGGGAGGAGCCCCAGAAGGGCGGCGCGCTCCCGGCCGATGCGCCGGCGCTCGTCGAGGCGCTCTCGGAGCGGGGACTCGACGTCGCCGGCCTCATGACCGTGGCCC
>JALRDW010000288.1 GCA_023262065.1 Acidimicrobiia bacterium
CATCGATGGGGGGCGCACCTGATGGTGCTCTCAGTGTTCCTCCACATGGCGCGGGTCTTCTACCACGGTGCCTACAAGCCCCCCCGGGAGTTCAACTGGGTGATCGGCGTGATCCTGCTCACCCTCACCCTGCTGCTCTCGTTCACCGGGTACCTGCTCCCCTGGGACCAGCTCGCCCTCTGGGCCGTGACCGTGGGGACGAACATGATGGGCTACACGCCGGTCTTCGGACAGCAGGTGCGGTACGCCCTCCTCGGTGCGAACGAGATCAGCGGCGACACGCTGCTGCGCTGGTACGTGCTGCACGTGATCCTGTTGCCCTTCGTCGCCGTGATCTTCATGGCGATCCACTTCTGGCGCGTCCGCAAGGACGGCGGCATCTCCGGACCGCTCTAGGCCCAAGGAGCACACCGAGCATGGGTGAAGTCCCCGAACACCTCCTGAAGCGCAGCGCCCAGCGTCGTGCCCAGCTCTCCGGCGACGCCGGAGCCGCTGACGCGCCCGCGGAGGCCCCTGCGCCCGCCGACGAGGCCCCCGCGGCCGAGGCCCCCGCGGCCGCCGCCGTGGCCGACGACGGCGAGGCGATCACCGAGTCGAAGGGCGGCGTACCCGCCCACCTGCTCGAGCGCTCCCGCAAGCGCAAGGCCGCCGCCGCCGGTGGCGGAGCCACCGCCGGGGCCGCCACCGCCACGGCGACCGCACCCCGCACCGCCGCCACGGCGGCGCCGGCGGGCACCGGACCCGGTGGTCACACCCAGCGCCTGCTGACGGTCGTGAAGTCCGGGTCGATCCAGCAGACCCGGGCCGAGCCGGTGGACAAGGTCCACACCTGGCCGCACCTGCTCGTGATCGAGCTGGCCGCCTCGCTGGCCGTCCTCGCGCTCCTGCTCGTCTTCTCGGCCCTCGTGCGGGCCCCGCTGCTCGGCCTCGCCGACGTGAACCAGACGCCGAACCCGTCGAAGGCGCCCTGGTACTTCCTGGGTCTGCAGGAGATGCTCACCATGTTCCACCCGATGGTCGCCGGCGTGACCGTGCCGGGCATGGGGCTCTTCCTGCTCATCATCGCCCCCTACGTCGACAAGAACCCCTCGAACAAGCCGGACGACCGGAAGTGGGCGATCTCGATGTTCACCCTCTTCCTCATGTTCTGGACGATCCTCGTCATCATCGGTTCCTTCTTCCGCGGCACGGGCTTCAACTTCGTGTTCCCGTGGAAGGACGGCATCTTCTTCGAGCTGTAGGAGTCACCCTCGTGTTCGTGCTCGTCATCGCCATCGTCGCGCTGCTCGTCCTCGCGGCCGTGGCGGTCCTCGCCTCCGCCCGACGTCGTGCCAACGACGCATCGGGCAACGTGACCGGTCGCCTTGCGGGCGAGACGCGTCAGCGCGACCGGGAGGCCGCCGCCTCGGCGACCGCCGGTGGCGAGGCCGCGGCCTCGGCCGAGGCCCGGGAACGCTCGGACGCGACCAAGGGCGAGCTCGTGGCCGCGGGCGCAGCGCCGGCGGTGCGCACCGAGCGCCAGCCGGTGGACGAGGAGACCATCGGCATCAGCCGGCGGCAGTTCTTCAACCGGGGCATCGTGCTCTCGCTCGCCCTCGCCATCGGTGCGTTCGGCGCCGCGGCGATCGCCTTCCTCTACTCGAAGTCCACGGGCGGCTTCGGCTCCAAGGTCCAGGTCGACAAGAACCTCAAGGACGTCCTCGCCTACACGAGCGAGAAGAAGGAGCCGTACTACGTGCCCGAGGCCCGTACGTACCTCGTGCCGTACCCGGTGGCCGACGTCGATGCGGCGAAGCAGGTCCCGCAGTACGAGAAGATCATCCCGAACATGGAGCAGGGGATCGTCGCGATCTACCAGAAGTGCGTCCACCTCGGCTGCAAGGTGCCGTGGTGCGCGTCCTCGCAGTGGTTCGAGTGCCCCTGCCACGGTTCGAAGTACAACCGGGTCGGTGAGTACCGGGGCGGTCCCGCCCCGCGCGGCCTCGACCACTTCGTCATGGCCATCTCCGGCAGCGGCGGGCTGACGATCGACACCTCGGTCGTCCTCATCGGCGCGCCGCTCGGGACCGACACCACGGAGCAGGGCGCCGAGGGGCCGCCCTGCGTTGGGGGCTGATACCTGATGTACCTCGCCATCACGCTCCGCACGGGGCTGATCACGCTCAACATCCTGGCGATCCTCACGATCGTCGGGATCGTCGCGTACCGGGTGCTCAGCGTGCGCCGGGTCCCGGCCGAGCGCACCCCGCAGAACCTCGCCGAGCCGATGCCCGACGAGGTCATGGAGTCGCGCAAGCTCGAGCGATCGCTGCGCTGGGCCTTCACCTTCGCGGTGATCCTCGCCGCCGGCCTGCCGCTCTACTGGCTGGTCGAGCCCGACCGTCAGGCCTCCGCCTCCAAGGGTTTCGAGGAGCGGGCCGTCGAGCGCGGCGAGGTCCTCTACTCCAACAAGGACATGCCGAACTACGACCCGGCGAAGTCCCTGCTGTGCGCCAACTGCCACGGCGCCGACGCCGCCGGTGGCCAGGCGCCCTTCGTCGTGACCCCCGCCGCCCAGGGCGACGAGGAGGCCCGCCCGATCCAGGTCGCCTGGAAGGCCCCGGCCCTCGACGACGTCTTCTCCCGGTTCGACGAGGAGCAGGTGCACACCATCCTCGTGTACGGCCGTCCCGGCTCGCCGATGCCGGCCTGGGGTGTGGCCGGCGGTGGTCCGAAGAACGAGCAGGCGATCACCGACCTCATCGCCTACCTGAAGCACATCCAGGTGTCCTCGACGAAGGCCGGCGACATCGCCACCCGGGCCACGAAGAAGTACGTGGCCGAGCAGCAGCAGTACGTGGAGACCGCGGAGCAGAACCTCGCCGACGCGCAGGAGGCGCTCGCCGCGGCCACCACCGCCGCAGCGCGGGCCGCGGCCGCCGAGGACGTCGCCGCCGCCGAGTTCGCGCTCCAGCGCAGCCGGGCCCGCTACGAGGAGATGTCGAACGCCAGCGAGGGCCAGCTGCTCTTCGAGACCAACTGCGCCCGGTGCCACACGAAGGCGTGGTCCTACTACGACCCCTCGAACCCGAAGATCCCCGACATCCCGCCCGCCGGCTCCGGTGCCCTCGGGCCGTCGCTGCGCGCCGGTTCGGTGCTCCAGCAGTTCCCGGGCCTGCCCGCCGACGATCCGACGACGCCGGGCTTCATCAAGCAGTACGACTGGGTGGCCGTGGGCGCGGGCATCAACAAGCCCTACGGCGTGCGCGGGATCTCCTCCGGGCAGATGCCGCACATGGGCACCATCCTGACCAAGGCCCAGATCGAGGCCATCATCAAGTACGAGCGCTCGCTCTAGCGCTGACGAGGAGAACCCGTGGACCTGTTGAGCCTTGCGAGTGGGGGCCTGCGCGACACGAACATCTGGTACCCGACGATCCTCGGTGTGCTCGTGGTGGCATCGGCGATCTTCCTGTTCGTCGGCGGGACCTACCTCCTGCTGGCCACGAACACCGGAGCGCGCCTCGGCTTCCTCATCACGGTCGCCGGCCTCAGCGGCATGATGCTGCTGCTCTCGACGCTGTGGTGGACGACGAACTCCCCGTTCAACACGCTGAAGGGTCGGGTGCCCCGCTGGGTCCCGGTCGAGAGCATCGAGGGAGATGACCTCGCCCGGTCCGACATCCCGGCCATCCAGGAGATCACGAGCAAGGACGAGGTCCCGCTCGCCGAGCAGACCAACATCAAGGCGGCCGTCGACTCCCTCGTCGTGATCCCCACGGGCACGAACGGTGAGGAGCCCGAGCCGCCGGACGAGTTCCAGACCTTCACCGAGACCACCGACTACCTCGTCGAGCGGGCGTACACCGTCGGCGGCGAGTCGTGGCTGCTGCCCAGCGCGCCGTTCCTCAAGCCGGGCAACATCAGCGTGACGCTCGACTCGAACTTCCCGTGGATCCACGTGACCGGCCACCAGCCGGCGTACGCCGTGGCCGTGCTCTGCCCGGTCGACAAGGCGGCCCAGGAGGTGCCGTTCGGCGACCCGATCCCGGCGCCGACCTGCGACGCCGCCGAGGAGCCCACCACCATCGTCCTCGAGAAGGACCTCGGGTCGGTGCGCTTCCCGCCGTTCATGACGATGGTCGCCTCGGCGATCCTCTTCGTCCTCTCGCTGCTCGGCCTCCACTGGCGGGAGCGGGACCTCCAGGAGCTGGCCGCCAAGGAGTCCGAGGACGACGAGACCGACGACACGACCCCGGCCACGGTCGACGCCTAGGAGCCACGATGGATCGCCTCACCGACACCAGCCGCCGGATCGCGTACGCGGCCGTCGGGATCGTCACGGTCCTGATGCTGGCGGGCTGCGGGCCCGACATCCGGAACGGTCAGCTCGTCGACGCCGGGGGCGAGGGCGGCCAGGGCGGTCTCGCCTTCGTCATCCTCGCCGTCGTGGTCGGCGTGCTGTTCGCCTCGCTCTTCTACATGGACCGGGTGCGCAAGCGCCGCAGCGGCGAGGACTGAGCGCCTCCCGCACCGAGCACACGTGAGACGGGCCGCCCCTCGGGGCGGCCCGAGTCATTGCGACCGGCGCGCCGCGACCCCGGGCGCTACTGGGTGCGGAGGCCCGCTTGGAGGAGGCCCGCACGCACGGCGGCGTCGACGGCCGCGCCCGGTTCGCTGAGGCGCTCGAGGGTCACGCCGTGGATCTCGGCGGTGCACGGGGAGCCGTGGGGGTAGGGCCCGACCGGGGCACCGGTATCGACGCCGACGTCGAAGGTCTCGCCGCTCATCGAGAACACGAGGGGGACCGTGCGCTCGATGCGTGCGTGCGCGACCGCCGCACCGTCGACCGCGAGCACGGCCTCACCGCCCGCCAAATCGAGGCTGCACGTATCGCCATGACCCGCCACATCAAGCGCGGCGGCAAGGTGTGGATCAACGTGTTCCCCGACAAGTCGGTGACGAAGAAGCCCGCCGAAACCCGAATGGGTTCGGGCAAAGGCAAGAAGAGCAAGACCCAAGAAACAACACCCGAGGAGAATCCAGAGACGCT
>JALRDW010000013.1 GCA_023262065.1 Acidimicrobiia bacterium
ATTCCAACTGCACCAAATCCAGGTTTCGCTAAGGGAAGTAGTACAGAGAAGAAAATGCGACGTTCGGCAGCTCCATCAACGAGGGCAGCTTCACGCAGTTCTTCAGGGATTTGATCAAAGTAAGACTTGATCATCAAAATCGCAAAGGGCAGATTGAAGACTGTATTAATCAGAATCAGTCCCGTACACCATCATGTTCCACGACCCGGCGTCGCGGTGGGCGAGGACGGGGGCCAGGCGTCCGAGCGGGCCGAGCAGTGCGCCCTCCGGGTGGGGGTCGAGGCCCTCATGCGCGGGGAGCACGTCGCGGGCGAGCCGTTCGAGCTCGGGACCGAGCGCGCCGACCGGACCGCGAGAGGCCCGACCGAGCTCGATGATCCACGCGAGCACCCGATCGACGTGCTCGAGCGCACGGTCCGCCGACGCGTCGAGCAGCGTGTTGAGGGGGGTGCCCGGCGCTGCGGTCTCGACCGACGCGGCGAGATCGGCGACCTCGAACCGCCCGAGCAGGCGCGGTGCCCGGATGGCACAGGTCGGGGCGTGGCGCGTGAGCAGCGCGAGCCCGGCGGCGTCCGCGTCGAAGGGCGCGCGGTACCCGGGGACCCGGGCGATCTTCACGACGGTCGTCGGTCGGTCCGCCCCCCGGGGGATGGCGTGGAGCACCACGCGTTGGAAGTCGTCGCCGTCACCGAACCGGGCGGTCCAGCCGCCGGACGCATCCGTGCCGAACTCGGCTGCGGCGGCGAGGGGGAACGGGGGACCGGCCGCGGGGGCGGCGAGGGTCACCAGCGCTCCGGTGGGGACGAGGCCCATCCCGGCCCCGATGCGGGCGGCGGTCCGCCGTACGGCCTCGATCGGTCGCCCGCCCGGCGTCGGGTCCGCGAACGCGAGGCGGGCGGCCGGCGGCGCCCCGATCGGGAACGCGAGCCGGGGCCCCTCCGGCCCGGGCCGCACGAGGAGCCGGGTCACGGCATGACCCCGGGCCCGCAGGGCCCGGGTCGGCACGCGACCTCGGAGCAGCAGCATGGGCGCATCGGAGGCGGGCACGCGGTCGGCGACGATGAGGTCCGGTCGCTCCCCGGGCCCCGCGCCGAGGCCGAGCTCGGCCACGGCCCCCGCCCAGGCAGATGCCGACGGATCGACGGCGATGCGGATCGGGGGGAGGGGGAGCACCAGGCGCAGGTCGGCGGCGCGGATCCCACTCATCGCGTGGGAGCCTAGGGCCGTCTCCGCCGTACGCTGTCGAGCCGACGTCAGGCGAGGGAGCCGTCCACACCGTGAAGTCGAACGACCCCTGCTGGTGCGGGAGCGGACAGAAGTACAAGCGGTGCCACAAACCGCTCGAGCGTCCGGTGCGACCCGGCACGATCTCGCCGATGCGCAGCGTGCCGCCGCTCATCGGCCGACCGCCCTACGCGGACACGGGCGAGCCGCCGCCCGGCCGGGAGCCCGCCGTGAAGTCGGCCGAGGTCGTCGAGCGGATGCGGGTGGCGTGCCGGGTCGCGGCGGAGATCCTGCGCGACGCCGGGACGCTCGTCGCGCCGGGTGTCACCACCGACGAGATCGACATCGCAGTGCACGAGGCGACGATCGCCCGCGGCGCGTACCCGAGCCCGCTCAACTACCACGGCTACCCGAAGAGCGTGTGCACCTCGGTGAACGAGGTGATCTGCCACGGCATCCCCGACGACCGACCGCTCGAGGACGGCGACATCGTCAACATCGACGTCACGGCCTACCTCGACGGCGTGCACGGCGACACGAACGCGACGTTCCTCGTCGGTGAGGTCGACAAGGGGTCGCGACGTCTCGTGCAGATCACGCGGGAGTGCCTGGACCGGGGCATCGCGGCGGCGAAGCCGGGACGGCCGCTCAACGAGATCGGGCGCGCCATCGAGCACCACGCCCACGCCCACGACCTCTCCGTGATCCGCACCTTCGTCGGGCACGGCATCGGCGAGCAGTTCCACGGGGAGCCGAGCGTGCCGCACTACTACGAGCCCCGGCTCACCACGGTGCTCGAGCCGGGCATGGTGTTCACGATCGAGCCGATGATCGCGATGGGGGATCATCGGGAACGCATCTGGAGCGACGGCTGGACCGCCGTCACCGTCGACGGGTCCCGTACCGCCCAGTTCGAGCACACGATCCTCATCACCGACACCGGCAACGAGGTGCTCACCCGGGCCTGAGGCGCCCCCGCCCCTGCGGTCAGGCGATCGTCGTGCCGAGCAGACGACCGACGCCCGCGGCCACGGCCATCGCGATCGCACCGCCCACCACCACCCGGGTGGCGGCCCGGGCTGACCGGGCCCCGCCGAGGCGTGCGCCGGCGACGCCGAGGGCGAGCAGCAACGCGAGGGCCAGGACGCCGCTCGCGACGACCCGGGCGGTCGCCGAGGTGCCGACACCGAGCAGGGCCATGAGCACGATGGATGGGATCGAGCCCAACGCGAACGCGGCGGCGGAGACGAACGCCGCCTGCACCGGACGGGCCAGGGTGTGCTGGGCGATGCCGAGCTCGTCGCGCAGGTGGGTGCCGAGCGCGTCGGCCTCGGTGAGCTGGGCGGCCACCTGCTCGGCGAACTCGCGGGTCAGGCCGCGTTGCACGTAGATCTGCGTGAGTTCCTCGAGCTCGTGGTCGGGGGTCGCCTCGAGCTCGAGGCGCTCCTTCTCGATGTCGGCCTGCTCGGTGTCGCGCTGGCTGCTCACCGACACGTACTCGCCGAGCGCCATCGAGGCCGCGCCGGCGACGAGCCCGGCCAGACCCGCCACGAGGATGGCGCTGCGGCCGGCGTCGGTGGCCGCCACGCCGATCATGAGGCTCGTCGTCGAGACGATCCCGTCGTTCGCGCCGAGCACGGCGGCGCGCAGCCAACCGACACGGTCGTTGCGGTGACGCTCGCGGTGGTTCGGGCTGCGGCTCGGCACGGATGCTCCGGACGGGTGGTGGTCGGATCCCGCGCGAGCGTACGTCCCGTCCGCTGCGTCAGGGGGTGGTCGGGGGTGTGACCTCGGCCTCCGTCCGGGCTCAGCCGCGACTCCGGCGGGTGGTGTCGGCGATGATCCGCTGGGCCGTGGCCGCAGCGGCCGGGGTGAGCCCGCGGATCTGGAGGCGTCCGGGGTCGGCGTCGACCACGAGCCGGATGCCCGTGAACACCTTCTTCTGTCGGGCCACCCGGTGGATCCCGGCGAGCGGGATCTCCCGGACGCCCTCGGGGTGGGCCACCACGATGCGGTCGGCGAACATCAGCACATCGCTGCGCCGCCACCGTCGGGCCCCGCGCACGAGGACCTGGCGGAGCAGCAGCAGCACCTCGTCGTCCGGTGCCCGAGCGTCCACGGCGCGCAACCTAGCGGGGGCGCGCGGGCGCGGTCGGCCCGACCGCCACTAGCCTCCCCGCAGCCCGCCCGAGCGGCGCGGGCCCGGACACGGGGGACGGTACGGATGCGCATCGGGGGATCGCGCGGTGCGCTGCGCCGCCGGGGATCGGTCGTGGCCGGGGTGGCGCTCATGGTCGCCGCGCTCAGCGGGTGCCAGATGTACCTCGTCGCGAACACGGACTCGGGTGCGCCGGACGGGCCGATCGTCATCGTCGAGCCGGCGGATCACTCCCAGCTCGCCGCCGACTTCTCGACGATGCCGGTCGAGATCGACGCGTCCGGGGTGGACGCCGACGACCTCCGGGTCTACTTCGAGACGGGGTCACAGACGGTCTTCGCCCCGATCACCGGGCTCTTCGAGCGGTCCGGCGACACGTGGACCGCGGCACTGCCCCGACAGATCTTCCGGCCCGGCGTGACCTACATCACCGCCGAGGTCGTGCCCTCGGAGGGCGAGCGGATCACCCGGCGGGTGGCGGTCTCGTGGGAACCCGACATCGACGTATCGGCGGCGGACCGGTGCGAGACGCTCGGTCAGGACCGGTGCCTCCTGCCGTTCCCGAGCGACGCGTACACGGTCGAGGACCCGGCCACCGACACCGGCCGGCGTGTGCACCTCGACGTCGCGTCGATGCCGACGAACGTCGGCGGCACCCCGATCGACCCGACCGAGATCAACCGGAACGACGGCTTCTCGCCGGGCGCGCTCATCATGGCCGAGGTCCCCGGGCTCGACCTCGAGCGCACCGACGAGCCGCGGATCGACGCGTTGGGGCGCGCGCTGCTCCCGGATTCGCCGGTCATGGTCGTCGATGCCGACACCCGCGAGCGGATCCCGGTGTTCGCAGAGATCGACCAAGCGAGCCTCGGCGGGACCCCGCTGCTCCTCGTGCGCCCGGTCCGCAACCTCGAGGAGGGCCACCGCTACGTGGTCGGCCTGCGCAACCTCCGGCGGGCGGACGGCTCACTCATCCAACCGGACCGGGCGTTCCGCGTGTACCGGGACAACATCCCGACCTTCATCCCCGAGATCGAGGCGCGACGCCCGGCGGTGTTCCGGAACATGACCGTCCTCGCCGAGGCGGGCATGGTGGTCGAGGACATCTACCTCGCCTGGGACTTCACGGTCGCGAGCCAGCGCAGCCTCACGGAGCGGTCACTGTCCATCCGCGACCAGACCTTCGACGCACTCGGTGCGACCGGAACGCCGGACTTCACGATCGACGCCGTGGTCGAGGCTCCGAACCCGGACACCCTCCGTCGAATCCGCGGCACCTTCACCGTGCCGAACTACCTCGAGGGGGACGGTGGTCCGGGCAACGCGTTCCACTACGACGACCCCTCGGACCCCGACGCGCTGCCCGACCCGAACGGCAGCTACGAGGCGAACTTCATCTGCAACATCCCGCGCGCGGCCGTGGGGACGGACGGGACGGCGGTCCAGGGTCGGAGCCTCATCTACGGCCACGGCCTGCTCGGCGAGGCGAACCAGGTCAACGGGTTCGCGGCGCTCGGGAACCGGTACAACTACACGATGTGCGCCACCGACTGGATCGGCATGGCGACCGAGGATCTGCCCAACGTCGCCGCGGTCCTCGGGGACCTCTCCGGATTCGACACCATGGCCGATCGGATGCAGCAGGGCATCCTGAACTTCCAGGTCCTCGGACGCCTCCTCAACAGCGTGGAGGGCTTCGCCACCGATCCGGCCTTCCGGGTCGGCTCGGACGATCGGGCCTCCTTCCGCCCGGACTCGTTGGTGTTCAACGGCAACAGCCAGGGCGGAATCATGGGCGGTGCGCTCACCGCACTGTCGAACGAGTTCGAACGGGCGGTGCTCGGCGTGCCGGGCATGAACTACTCGACGCTGCTCTCCCGGAGCATCGACTACGACCCGTTCTCCGCGATCAACAGCGTCGCCTACCCGGATCCCTACGACCAGACCTTCGGTCAGGCACTCATCCAGATGCTCTGGGATCGGGGCGAGAGCAACGGGTACGCGCACCACGTGACCGATGATCCGCTCCCGGGCACGAGGACCCACGAGGTGCTGCTGCTCGAGGCGTTCGGCGACCACCAGGTGACGAACATCGCGACGGAGAACCAGGCCCGGACCTACGGGGTCGCCACGCCGATGCCCAACCTCGCCCCCGGACGGTCCTGGGACACGACGCCGATGTGGGGGATCGACCGCGTCACCTCGTTCCCGTACTCCGGGTCGGCCCTCATCGAGTGGGACTTCCCGTTCGCGACCGGTGCGCCGCCGATCGTGAACCTGCCGAACCGCGCCGGCACGGATCCGCACGGACTCGGTGGGCGCGAGCCGCGTCTCGGTATCCAGGTCGCCTACTTCTTCGAGGGACTGCTCGTCGACGTCTGCGGCGGACCCTGCATCAGCGACGTCCGCTGACGCGGGGTCGAGGCGGCGCGGTTCAGCCGAGCGACCAGAGCGCGACGAGCGCGACCGCGACCTCGTCGGCCCGGGACCACGGCCACCAGTGGGGACACCCGTCGAACACGGCGAGGTCGGCACCCGTCCGGGCCGCGACGCGTTCGCCGAACTCCGGGGGCGCGTAGGTGTCGGCGCCACCCCACAGGACGAGCGTCGGGCACCCGACGGGTGCGTCGAGTTGGGGCCAGACCGATCCGGGGTCGATCGCGGAGCGGTACAGACCGAGGATCGCGTCGGCCATGCGGCGGTCCCAGGCCCGGGCCTGTTCGGCCGCCAGGTCCGGCTCGGCCCCGCCCGCCTCGAGGATGGCGGCCCGATCCGCCTCGGTGAGGGCGAGGATGCCGTCCATCACGGCCTCGCCGACCTCCGGGGTCTGCCAGGCCTGGGCCGTGTCGTGCCAGACGTAGGCCTCGTCGAGCGGTCCGCTGCCGAAGGCCAGGGTCCGGAGCAGGTCCGGCCGCAGCGCGGCCACCCGTTGCACGAGGAGCGCACCCCAGTCGTGGCCGACGAGGTCGACCGGGGCCCCGATCGCCTCGATCGTCGCGACGAGCCACTCCGCGTACGCGTCGCGCGTGCCGCCGAACCCGGCCGGTGCGTCGACGCCGAACCCGGGCAGCGCAGGGGTGATGACCTCCCGGTCCCCGAGGCGGGCGCGCAGTGGGTTCCAGAGCGCGGGGGTGTCGGGGACTCCGTGGACGCAGACGATCGGCATGGCCGGATCATCCCACGGCGCGTCCGGGCCGCGCGTGCGGACGGTGGGGTCGCGGAATGCCGCGTCCGACGCGTGCGCGTGCGCGATGCTGACCCGCGCCGAAGCCGGTGAGGAGTGCACCGGCGAGGATGAGAAGGACTTCCCCACATGGCGAAGCGGATCGTTCGGACCGCCCCCATGGCCACGCACCCGAAGGACCGCGCCCTCTTCGAGCGCATCGACGCGGTGCTGGCCGAGTACGAGGCGCAGCTCAGGCAGCCGCAAGCGCCTCGACGACGTAGTCGACGCACGCGGTGAGCGCGGCGATGTCCTCGGGGTCGATCCCGGGGAACATCGCGATGCGCAACTGGTTGCGACCCAACTTGCGGTAGGGCTCGGTATCGAGGATGCCGTTCGCCCGGAGCGCGGCGGCGATGGCGGCGGCGTTGATCGACGCGGAGAAGTCGATCGTGCCGGTGACCGGGCTGCGCACGCCCGGGTCGGCGACGTACGGCGCGGCGTACTCGCTCGCCTCGGCCCACCCGTAGAGGATCGATGCCGAACGGTCGCTGCGGGCCGCTGCCCACTCGAGCCCACCCTCGCCGAGCATCCACTCGACCTGCTCGGCGAGCAGGAACAGCGTGGCGAGCGCCGGCGTGTTGTAGGTCTGGTCGGCCCGCGAGTTCTCGAGTGCCAGCGGCAGGCTGAGGCTGGGCGGCATCCAGCGTCCGGACGCCCCGATCCGCTCGATGCGACGGATCGCCCGCGGGGACACGGTCGCGATCCAGAGTCCGCCGTCGCCGCCGAAGCACTTCTGCGGGGCGAAGTAGTAGACGTCGGTCGCCGCCGCGTCGAAGCGCACGCCGCCGGCGGCCGACGTCGCATCGACGAGCACGAGCGCGTCGTCGGCCGGCCGCACGACCGGGAGTGCGACCCCGGTGGAGGTCTCGTTGTGCGGGTACGCGT
>JALRDW010000059.1 GCA_023262065.1 Acidimicrobiia bacterium
GAGCGTGGTCCGGATGCGCTCGGCCAGCGCGGCGATCTGGGCCGGGTCCTCGACGTCGGGGCAGACGACGACGAACTCGTCGCCGCCGTACCGGCAGACGCCGTCGCCGCCGCGCACGACGGCCCGCAGGCGGCGGGCGACGATGGTGAGGAGTTCGTCCCCGGCGTCGTGCCCGCGCTCGTCGTTGATGCACTTGAAGTGGTCGAGGTCGACGAAGAGCAGCGCGAGGTGCGCGTCGAGGCGGCGCTGACCCCAGACCCGGTCGAGGATCTCGGACAGGCGGGCCCGGTTGGGCAGGCCGGTGAGCGCGTCGTGGAACGCCTGGTGCTCGAGGCGGGCCTCGAGGCGCTTGCGGTCCGTGATGTCGGCGAGCAGCGCGACCCAGTGGGTGGGCTCGCCATCCGGATCGCGCAGCAACGAGGTGTCGGCGTGGGCCCAGACGGTGTGGCCGTCGGCGTGCACGAGGCGCATCGTCTCGGCGCGAGGTGCATCGAAGCCGGGCCGGTGCGGATCGGTGCGGGCCACGAGCAGCGGTCGGTCCGCCGGGTGGACGAGCGCCGTGATCTCGGATCCGACGAGGGCGCCCGCCCTCCGCCCCACCATGCGGCAGAGCGCGTGGTTCGCCTCCACGACCGCGCCGTCGAGGCCGATGATGGCGATGCCGAGCGGGGAGTGCTCGAAGGTGGCGCGGTACCGGGCCTCGGCGTCGTCACGCTCGGCCTCGGCCCGTTGCTCGCCGGTCACGTCGCGGGCGACGATCACGATACCCCCGACGTCTGGGTCCTCGGTCAGGTCGGTCGCGCTGCAGTCGAACCACAGGTACTCGCCGTCGGCGTGGCGGACCCGCACCCGCAGCGGTTCGCCGGGTCCGCGGGTGCCGGCGACGACCTCGGCGAGCGCCTCGAAGGCGGTCTCGAGGTCCTCGGGGTGCACGAGCGAGAGGAGTCCGCCCTCGGGCTCGTACCCCGCGGGGTGGCCGAGGATGCGCGTGCCGGCAGGGCTCGCGTGCCACTCGCCGTCGGGCATGAGGACCGTGATGATGTCGGTCGAGGCGAGGAACAACTTCTCGAGTCGGGCGATCGTGTGCACCGTGCGCGCCGGGGCGACGAAGGTCGACAGGCCGCGCAGCTCGAGGCGGTTGACCGCGGTCGTGCCGTCCCCACCGGACCGGGCGATCCGCAGTTCCGCCACCCGTGAACCGTCGCCGCGGTCGGCGAGGCGCACGATGCGTGCGCCGTGCTCCACCGGACCGGTGAGCACGCGCGTGACCAGGCGGCGGTCGTTCGGATGGATGTGCTCGAGCAGTGGCGTGCCGGTGAGGTCGTCGCGCCGGAAGAGGCGGTACGCGGCGGCGTCAGCGGTCTCGATGAGGCCCGACACGTCGACCCGGAGCACGGCGGTCTCGAGGACGTCGTCGTCCCCGTGCACTGGTTGCATCCCACCTCCTCCGTCGGTCGTGGCGCTCGGAGGGGTTTCGGCGGGTCGGGGGGCCCACTTGAGCCGCCCGTGGGATCGGGGGTGGTTCTGGAAGAATGTCCCCTATGGGGATGCGTACCGACTGCAAGCACTACGAGAGCCGCTCCTATCCGAACGGCGAGACGGTCCGGAAGTGCAGGCTCGACCTCGCGCCGGGCGCCCCGTGGGCGTGCCCCGCGGAGTGCTCCGGCTTCGTCCTGCGCCGGGCCGACGTCGGGTGGGACTACGGCAGCCTGCGACCCGCGCAGGCGCCGGTCCCTGAGCCGGTCGCGGTCGACGACGACATCGCGGCCCTGCTCGACTCCGCCGAGGACATCGTCAACGCGGCGGCCCCCGACATCCTCGCGGAGATGGAGAAGCGGGAGAAGGCGTCCCGCCTGTTCGACCGGCGTCGGCTCGGCAAGTCCCCGAACAAGAAGAAGAAACGCAAGAAGTGACGCTCGGTCCGTGCGGTCGGTGCGAGCGGGGGGAGTCGAACCCCCAAGCCCTTGCGGGCGCCGGGACCTAAACCCGGTGCGTCTGCCAGTTCCGCCACGCTCGCTGGGATGTGGGTGGTGCCTAGATCGCGGTCCAGCCCCCGTCGACGACGAGGACCGACCCGGTCGTGTACGAGGACGCGTCCGATGCGAGGTACAGCAGCGCGCCGTCGAGTTCACCCTCGCGTCCGGTCCGGCGCAGCGGCGTGTTCCGCGTGGTCCAGGCCACGAACCGCTCGTCCTCGAACACATCGCGGGTCATCTCGGTCGCGAAGTACCCGGGTGCGAGCGCGTTGACGCGCACGCCCTTCGGTGACCACTCGGCGGCGAGGTGGCGGGTGAGGTTCACGAGTCCGCCCTTGGCGGCGGAGTACGCCGAGAGGCCCGCGCTCGTGCCGACGAGGCCGAACTGCGAGGCGATGTTCACGATCGATCCGGAGCCCTGGTCGAGCATGGCGCCGGCCGCGGCCTGGGCGAGCGCGAACGGCGCGACGAGGTTCACCTCGATGACGCGTCGGAAGTCGTCGACGGGGAGGTCGATGGCCGGCATGTCGGTCCCGGCGCCCGCGTTGTTCACGAGCACGTCGATCCGGCCGAACCGCTCGCGCGCCGCGTCCACGATCGCGCCCGCGGCGCCGGGGTCGGCGAGGTCGGCCGCGATCGGCAGCCCGTCGCGCAGATCGGCCGCGAGGGCTTCGATCCGCGCCGCGCGCCGTGCGGTCACGACGACCTGCGCTCCCGCTGCGTCGAGCACGCGGGCGAAGCGTTCGCCGAGCCCCGACGAGGCGCCGGTGACGATGGCGACGCGCCCGGAGAGGTCGAAGGGGGCGCGGGGGTCGATCGGGGCCATGGCGCGCAGAGTGTACGGCCGCGGCCGGGTGGCGGGCGGCGGGTCCGCCGGTACACTCCGCCGCGTGGCTGCCGGAGGTGCTGACGTCGCAGGGATGCGGGTGCTGCTCGTCGATGAGCGGGTCGAGCAGCGCACGGCGCTGGCCGAGGATCTCGTCAAGCAGGGCATGGAGGTTTCGACGGCCCAGGACGTCCGCGGGGCCCGGGACGCCGTGATCGAACAGGCTCCCGACATCGTGGTCCTCGACGTCGACCTCGAGGACCTCGGCGGGTTCGGACTCCTGTCGTCGATCGTGAACGACTCCGACGTCCCGGTCATCGTGCTCACCGAACGCGGCGAGGAACCGCTGCGGCTGCTCGGGTTCGAGCTCGGGGCCGACGACTACGTGGTGAAGCCCTGCTCCTCGCTCGAGCTCGCGTCACGGATGCGCACGGTGCTCCGTCGCATCGACGGACGCCGCCGCCCGCCGGGCGCGGTCGTCTCCGGCGATCTCGTCCTCGACGTCGAGGCCCGCGCGGCCCAGCGCGGCGGCGAGCCGATCGCCCTCACCGCCAAGGAGTTCGACCTGCTGGCCTACCTCATCGCCCACCAGGGGCAGGTGCTCGACCGGCAGCGCATCCTGCGTGACGTCTGGCGCTCGACCCCGGACTGGCAGGATCCCTCGACCGTGACCGAGCACGTGCGACGACTCCGGCACCACGTGGAGGCCGACCCGGCTCGCCCGACCCGGATCCTCACCGTGCGGGGCAAGGGGTACCGCTGGACGGGGTGACGACCGCGGCCGGACCGGGGGCGGGCGGGAATCCGGCGGGTGGAACCGCTCCGTAGATCAGCGGTGGGCCGGGGAGGCCGCCCGACGGGGGTGCACCGGACGGACCGACGGTTCGGGTCGATCGGGGCGCTCCGGCCCGGGGGACCGAGTGGTACGCCGCCAGGGACTCGAACCCTGAACCTACAGATTAAGAGTCTGTTGCTCTAACCAGTTGAGCTAGCGGCGCGTCGGGGACTGTAGTCGGCCGGCACGCCGGACACGCAG
>JALRDW010000149.1 GCA_023262065.1 Acidimicrobiia bacterium
CCTCGTACTACGTGCACCTGCTCCAGGGCGACGACGTGGAGGCCGACCACGCCCGGATCGATCTGCTCGGCGGGCCGAGGACCACACCGCACTACCCGCGCGGGTGGGCGATGGCCTCCAGCACCCCGTTCCGGTTGTACAAGATCAACACCCACCGCGGCGGCCACTCGGTGCCGTTCATCGCCTCGTGGCCCGCCGGGATCCCGAGCGACGGGTCGATCCGACGACAGTGGGGCCACGTCACCGACCTGCTCCCGACGATCCTCGACGCGGTCGACGGGGCCGCCCCCACCGAGCAGGCCGACGGATCGGCACTCGACGGGACGACACTGCTGCCGGCGTGGCGGGCGGCCGACGCGCCGACCACCCACACCGAGCAGGTCTTCGAGATGAACGGCCACCGCGGGTACTACCGGGACGGCTGGGAGGCGGTGACGCTGCACCTGCCGATGACCCCGTTCGCCGACGAGCGCTGGGAGCTCTATGACCTCGGGACGGATCCGACCGAGCTCCACGACCTCGCCGAGCGCGAGCCGGAACGCCTCGCCGGGTTGGTGCGGGCGTGGGAGGACGCGGCCTGGGCCGGCCGCATCTACCCGCTCGACGAGGGCACCTCACTGAAGTACCTCGTCCGACCACCGCGCTCGGAGGTCTACCGGGGCCCGGTGACGATCGCGCCCGGGACCCCGACGCTCGAGCGCTGGCGCTCGGTGCAGTTGATCTGGTTCCGCTCCTGCACGATCACGATCGAGGCCACGCTGCGGCGGCCCGAGGACCGCGGTCACCTCGTCGCTCACGGCGACCAGGGCGCCGGTTACGCGGTGTACGTGCTCGACGGTCACGTGCACTTCGTCCACAACGACGGCCGAGGCCTGCTGCGCACCCTCGACGGGGGCCCGATCGGACCCGGACGCCACGAGGTCGTGTGCGACCTGCGGGCGGCGGCCGGGAACACGTGGACGGTCTCCCTCCGGGTCGATGGCGGTGAACCCGCGGTCCTCGACGGGGTGCCGTTCCTGTACGGCATGGCCCCGTTCGAGGGCATCGACGTCGGCATCGACCGCCGATCCCCCGTCTCCTGGGACCTGTTCGAACGCTTCGGCGCCTTCCCGTTCACCGGCGAGATGGGCCCGGTCCGCTTCGAGCCCGGGGCGGACGCACCCGGCGCGCCAGCCAGCCTCGTGGGCATGCTCCGGGACATCGGCCTGAAGTTCGAGTGAACCCGGGGGCGGCGCCCCTAGAGTCCAGAACGGCGCGCCTCGCCGCCGACCGTGCCCGATCCGCACGCGAACCAACCCATCCTTCGGAGCGCCGGGAAGTCTGGTCGGCAGGGAGTCCACGAGATGGCCCGCGTCATCAGCGCACCGCACACCTTCCTCCGCCGGTTCGTCGAGGTCGAGACCCGGGCGGCGTTCGCGATCGTCGTCGCGGCGGTCCTCGGCGTCCTGCTCGCCTCGATGCCGTTCGGCGACGATCTGGTCCGCGACCTCGACGACCTGCACATCCGCTCGGTGGTGACCGAGGTCGCGGTGTGCGGCTTCTTCCTGCTCATCGGGCTCGAACTGCGCCGCGAGGCGGCCCACGGGGCGCTCTCGGGTCCGGTGGCCACGGTCGCGGCCGCCGCAGCGGTCCTCGGCATGGCCGTCCCGACGGTGATCTACCTCCTCGCAGCACCGAGCGGCGCACGGGCCGGCTGGGTGGCCGTGGTCGCGACCGACATCGCGGTGGCCAGTGCCGTCGCGCTGCTCGGGGTTCCCACGGACCCGGCCCGCGTCCTGCTGCTCACGATCGCGATCTTCGACGATCTCGGCGCGGTCGCGGCGCTCGCGATCTTCGGCGGCCACGCACCGGACGTCCTGTGGCTGCCGGCCATCGTCGGCCTCGTCGTGATGTACGCGTGGGCGGCGCGCCGGTTCCGGCTCGGCGGCCTCGCCGCGGTGGCGGTGGCCATCGGCGCGAGCGCGCTCTCGGTGCACGCCGGATTCCACCCGTCGCTCGCCGCGTTCGCGGTCGGGTTCGCGGTGCCCCGCCTCCCGGGCCGACGCAGCGACGAACCGGTGGACGAGCGGATCGAACGGCGGCTCCACCCGTGGATCGCCGGCCTCGCCCTGCCGGCGTTCGTGCTCCTCCAGACGATGGTGCCGCTGCGACTCCGCCCCGGGAGCCCGGCCTCCCTCATCCTCATCACGGTCATCGCGGTGTTCGTGGGCAAGACGATCGGGGTCGCCGGCGTGCTCGCAGCCACCCGTC
>JALRDW010000152.1 GCA_023262065.1 Acidimicrobiia bacterium
CCTTCAACCTGTCCCAGACCCACGCCCAGGGTGACCACTGGCGGCTGGCGATCGACCTCGCCCGGCGCGCCGGAGGGCGGATCCGTCCGCAGACCACCTCCAAGAGCGTCGGCGTGCTGTTCGCGCTCGCGTCGCACACGCCGTTCGACCGCGAGCCGGCGTGGGCCGAACTCGCCGGACTCGACCTCGATGCCCGGCTCGCCCGCCTGCGTGATCCGGCCGTACGGGCGCGGCTCGTCGCCGACCCGCGCGCCGTGGAGGGCTACGACGAGTTCTTCGTCGTTCGGGAACCGGTGCGGTACGACAACGCGCCCGAGGCCTCGCTCGGTGCGATCGCACGGGCCCGTGGGGTGAGCGCGGTCGAGGCGTTCATCGATCTCAACCTCGAGACCGACGGCCGGATGGTGCTCGCCCTGCCGTTCCTCAACCAGCGCGTCGACGTGATCGAGCGGATGCTCGGCGAGGACGTCGTCGTGATGGGGCTGGCCGATGCGGGCGCCCACGTCGGCCAGGTGATGGACGCCAGCCAGCCCACGTACTTCCTCACCTACTGGGTGCGGGAGCGCGGGCTCCTCGGGGTCGAGGAGGCGGTGCGCCGTCTCACCTCGGACACCGCCGACTTCATGGGGATCCCCGATCGCGGCACGGTGCGGGAGGGCGCGTTCGCCGACCTCAACGTGATCGACTGGGCGGGCCTCGCGCTCGACGTTCCGGAGTTCGCGCACGACTTCCCGCACGGTGCGGGCCGGTGGATCCAGCGGGGCCGAGGCTACGACGCGACGATCGTGAACGGCGAGGTCGTGCTCGAGCACGGCGAGCACGTCGGTGGACACGCGGGTCGGGTGCTGCGCAGCGGCCCCGACCTCCGGTGAGGGGGAGGAGTCAGCGTGAGCGGACGGTTCGAGGTCACCGAGGCCGATGAGGGTCGACACGCCGCAGGGGACGAGGACCTGTGGGGTGAGTCGTGGTACATGGACTTCGCGGCCGTCGACGCGTCGTACGGCGGGTACGTCCGCCTCGGCCTCTACCCGAACCTCGACCGCACCTGGTTGTGGGTCCACCTCACGGGTGAGGACCGCCCGCTCGTGCTCATCCGGGACCACGACCTCACCTGTCCCGAGGGTCCCGAGGGCATGACGCCGTCCCGCGACGGTCTGTGTGCGGCGATCCGGGTCGAGGAGCCGTTCCGCCGGTTCCGGGTCGTGGCCGAGGGCACCGGTGTTCGACTCGCGGATCCGTCCGACACGTTCCACGGCGAGGCGGGGGAGGAGGCCGCGGTCGCGGTGGACCTCGTGTGGGAGAGCCGTGGTCCGGTGTTCCCGTACCAGATGACGACGCGCTACGAGATCACCTGTCACATCACCGGCACGATCACGATCGACGGGGAGACCACGGCGGTCGACTGCCCGGGTCAGCGCGATCACTCGTGGGGCGTGCGCGACTGGTGGATGTTCCCGTGGAACTGGACCGCCGGTCACCTCGACGACGGCACGTCGTTCCACGCGGCCCGATCGATCATCCCGCAGCTCGAACTGTTCGCGACCGGGTACACGATCACGCCAGAGGGCGCGATGGTCGAGGCCGGTCCGGACGACATCGTGGTGGCCGACGTCGTGACCGACGACGAGACGCTGCCGGTCTCCTCCCGTCAGCGGATCGGCGACGTGGCGTTCACCTCCCGCCCGGTCGGCCACGCCCCCGTGCTCCTCGTGGCCCCCGACGGCCGGGTGGCGCGCTTCCCACGGGCCATGTGCCGCTACGAGACCCCCGACGGTCGCCGGGGCACCGGGTGGACGGAGTACAACTGGCCCGAGGGCTGGCCGGCGCTGCTCCACCGGGCCTGATCGGGGGTCGGGGCGCCCGGCCGAAATCCGACTTGCGGGGTCGGGAATTGGGCCGTACCCTCTCGGGCATGGCGATCACCTCGACCCGGCCCGCAGCCCGGCGCTCCGGACTGTTCTCGTTCCCGAACCCCGTCGACGAGCGGGCCGCCCGGACCGTGGCCCTCGGGGTCGTCGTGATGGCGCTGGCGGTCCTCGTGCTCCGGCAGTGGTGGGTGCTCATCCCGCTGGCGTACGGGTTCGTCGCCCGCGTGGCCTCGGGACCCCGGTTCAGCCCGCTCGGCCTGCTCGCGACCCGGGTGGTCGTCCCACGCCTCCCGTTCGCTCCCAAGTACTGCGCCGGGCCGCCCAAGCGATTCGCCCAGGCGATCGGCGCGGTCTGCAGCCTGACCGCGCTCGTCCTCCACCTCGCCGTCGGCGCGGACACGGCGGCGCTCACGGTGCTGGGCGTGCTCACCGTCGCCGCGTCGCTCGAGGCGTTCGTGGGCTTCTGCCTCGGCTGCTGGATGTTCGGCCGGCTCATGCGGTGGGGTCTGATCCCCGACGACGTGTGCGAGGAGTGCAACGACATCTCCCGTCGGCTCGCGGCCTGAACGGTGCGTCGGTACGAGTACACGGTTCGCGTCCGCACCGCGGCTCCGCCCGAACGGGTGTGGGCGCTCCTCGTCGACGCCACGGGGTGGCCCCGCTGGACCCCGGTCCCGGCCGCGGCCTACGAGCGGGAGGGTGACCCGGCCCCGCACGGGGTCGGCGCGATCCGGCGCCTCGGTCGCGCCCCGCTCGTGAGCCGCGAGGAGGTCGTGGCCTTCGAGGCCCCGCACCACTTCGCCTACACGATGCTCAGCGGGTTGCCGCTCCGGGGCTACCGGGCCGACGTGCACCTCGTCCCCGATGGCACCGGCACCGAGATCGAGTGGTCCGGCGGGTTCGACGCGAGCTCCCGGATCGCAGGGTCGTTCTGGAACGGCGTGCTGCGCGTCGGCATCATCCGCACGATCGCACGGGCCCTCGCGCGCGAGGCGGACCGGCACTAGCCTCCGACCAGCCGACCGGCGCGGGGGGATTCGGATGGCAGGTCAGCAGCGTCGCATCGCCGCGGCGATCCTCGGGTTCCTCATCGCATCGAGCGTGGTCGCCTGTTCGTCGGACGACGGGGATCGCAAGCGCTCCGAGCGTCGACCGAGTGCGACCACCCGCCGTCGGACCCCGCCCTCCACGACCACCACCGTCGCCGCTGCGGTCCCGACCGCGAACCGCTCGGCGGCCACCGCCCGGCGCCGGACGGCGACCGCCGCGCTCGGCGTCGACACGGCGACCGCGGCGCGCTGCGACGTCCTCGACCCGGCCCGCTGCCTCCTGCCGTTCCCCAACGACCACTTCACGGTCGTCGACCGATCCTCCACGACTGGCCGCCGCGTCCGGTTCGATGCGGCGTCGATGCCCGTGAACTCGAAGGGGCGGCGGGTCGACCCGACCGAGTGGAACCGCAACGACGGGTTCAGCCCCGGCGCCATGATCCAGACCCTCGTGCCCGGTGTCGATCTCGACCGCACGGGGGCCGCGCCGATCACGGACATCGGACGCTCGCTCCGGGCCGACGCGCCGATCGTGCTGCTCGACGCCACGACGGGGACGCGCTGGCCGTACTGGGCCGAACTCGACCAGCAGGCCGACCCGGGCGAGGGCGCGCTCCTCGTCATCCGACCGGCCCGCAACCTCGTCGAGGGGCACCGCTACATCGTGGCGTTGCGGAACCTGCGCACTGCGGCCGGCGCGATCATCCCGGCGCAGCGTGGTTTCACGCTCTACCGGGATCGGATCCCCACCGGGAGCACCGTGCTCGAGGCCCGCCGGGCGCATCTCGACTCGGTGATGAACCAGATCGGGGCGGCCGGAGTGGTCCGCGACGCATCGCTGTTCCTCGCCTGGGACTTCACGGTGGCGAGCACCCGCAACATCACCGGGCGGATGCTCCACATCCGGGACGATCTTCTGAGTGCCGATGTCGAGGTGGTCCTAGCGGATGACGAGGCGAGCGTCGTCGCATTTGCTGGCGCTATCGACTAGTGTTACGTCACGGCTGATCTGACGGTCATCTCCTTTGCT
>JALRDW010000191.1 GCA_023262065.1 Acidimicrobiia bacterium
TCGCGATCGTGGTCTTGCCGGTCTTTCGGTCGCCGATGATGAGTTCGCGCTGGCCGCGACCCACCGGGGTCATGGCGTCCACCGCCTTGATGCCGGTCTGGAGCGGCTCGTGCACCGGCTTCCGGCCGACGATGCCCGGGGCCTGCACCTCGAGGCGTCGGGTGATGTCGGTGGTGATCGGACCCTTGCCGTCGATCGGGAGACCGAGCGCGTTCACGACGCGGCCCAGGAGGGCGTCACCCACGGCGATCGAGAGGATGCGTCCGGTCGCACGGACCGCCTTGCCCTCCTCCACGCCCTCGGCCTTGCCGAGGACGACGGCGCCGATGGCGTCCTCGTCGAGGTTGAGGGCGAGGCCCAGCAGGCCGCCCTCGAACTCGAGGAGCTCGTTCACCGCGGTGTTGGGCAGACCCGCGACCCGGGCCACACCGTCGCCCACGTCGAGCACCTGCCCGACCTGCTCGGCGGCGAGGGTCGGGGTGTAGGAGTCGACGTGCTTGCGCAGCGCCGCCGCGATGTCACTCGCGTTGATGGTCAGCTCGGCCATGTCAGATCTGCTCCTTGAGCTGTTCGAGCCGGTGACGGACGGTGCCGTCGATCACGGTGTCGCCGACCCGGGCCACGATGCCTCCGAGCACCTTGGGGTCGATGATCACCTTCAGTTCCACGTTCTTGCCCACGGCCCGGCCGATCGCCTCGGCCAGACGGGCCTGCTCGCCCGCGTCGAGCTCGATGGCGGTCCGGACCTCGGCGACCTCACGCTCCCGCCCTGCGGCCGCCAGTTCCACGAAGCGGTCCACGATTGCGGAGAGGTCGCTCGCCCGTCCCGCCGCCACGATGGCGGCGGCGAGGGCCGTCGAGGTCTCGAGCGCCTTGGCACCCATGAGCTCGCTCACGACGGCGAAGCGCCGCTCGGCCGGCAGGCTGCGGTCGATGAGGGCCGCACGCAGCGCGTCGTTGCCCTCGACGGCCCGCGCGAAGCGGAAGAGCTCGTCCTCGATCTCCTCCACGTGCCCCTCGGCCCGGGCGATCCCGAGGATGGCCTCGGCGTAGGCGTCGACGCGCTCGGTGCTCACGACCGCGAGCCCCCGACCTCGTTGATGAAGGACTCGACGAGGGCCTTCTGGGTGTCACGGTCGAGGTTGCGCTGCACGACCCGCTCGGCGAGGTCGACCGAGAGCTCGGCGACCTGGGACTGGAGGTCCGCCATCGCACGCTCGGTGGCCAGCTGGGCGTCGGCGTTGGCACGGGCCCGGATGTCGGCCGCATCGGCCTCGGCCCGGGCGATGGTCTCCGCCCGCACCCGGTCCGCGTCCGCCTTGGCCTGCTCGATGAGCTTGCCGGCCTCGGTGCGAGCCTCGGCGATGATGCTCTCGTGCTGACCGTCGGCCTGCTGCGCCGAGGCCTTGGCGGCCTCCGCGGCCTCGAGGTCCTCGCGGATCTTGGCCTCACGGTCGGCCAGACCCTTGCGCAGGGCCGGGAACCCGAACTTGATGAGACCGAAGGCGACGATCAGGAAGGCGATGCCACCCCAGATGATCTCGCCCGTCGCCGGGAGCAGCGGGCTCGGAGCCGCGTAGCAGTTCTTCGCCTCGACGTCGAAGGTCGCGGCGTCGATTTCCTTCGCTTCGAGCTCCTCGGCCTTCTCCAGGAGGCACTCGGAGATCTCCCCGGCGCTCCCGCTCGCGTGCGCCACGCCCGGCACGGTCACGACCGTGCCGAGAGCGAGCAGCGAGACGGCTACCAACCGTCGGATGCGCATAGCGCGTCCCTTCCCTTCAGGCGCCTGGGCGCTCAGATGAACTTGACGACGAAACCGATGAGGGCGAGCGCCTCGGCGAAGGCGATACCCAGGAACATGGTGGTGCGGACGTTGCCGGCCATCTCGGGCTGGCGGGCCATGGCCTGGACCGACTGGCCGACGAGGTAGCCGATGCCGATGCCCGGGCCGATGGCGGCGAGGCCGTAGCCCACCGCCGAGAGACCGGCCTTGAATCCGGTGTCGGTGATGCCGGAGGCGGCGAGGGTCATGAGGGTGCTCACGTCAGGTGTCTCCTTGGTTGTGGAACTTCGTCGAGCGGGTGGAACAGGTTGGACCCGGGCTAGTGCTCGGGGTGCACGGACTCGCCGATGTAGACGGCCGAGAGGATCGTGAAGATGTAGGCCTGCAGCAGCGCCACGAGGATCTCGAAGGCGGTCATGAAGAGCAGACCGAAGAACGGCAGCGGGATGAAGGCGATCTGGTAGGCGCCGCTCTCCGCCTTGAGCAGTTCGACGCACATCACGGCGAACACCGTGAGGAGCACGTGGCCGGCCACCATGTTGGCGAACAGACGCACGGCGAGCGAGAACGGCCGCACGAGGTACTTCGAGATGAACTCGATCGGGATGACGAGGATGTAGAGCGGCTTCGGCACGCCGGGCGGGGTGATGTTCTTGAAGATGTAGAGCGGACCCTGGGTCTTGAAGCCCGCGCCGATGAACACCAGCCACACGATGATGGCGAGGAGGCCCGGGAGCGCGATGCGGGCCGTGGCCGGGAACTGGATGCCCGGGAACACCGACCACACGTTGATGAAGTAGATGAAGAAGAAGAGCGACGCGAGGAACGGCGTCCACTTCTTGCCCTCGTGGGGGCCCATCACCTCGACCGCGATCTGCTGCTCGATCGCGAGGTAGCCCGCCTCAGCGACGTTCTGCAGGCCGGTCGGGACGAGCGCACGCTTGCGACTCCCGATGACGAAGATCACGAGGCAGATCACCATCGAGACCAGCACCATGATGCCGGTCTTGTTGAGCGCGAAGGGCGAGCCCTCGAAGAGGATCGCCTTCCACTCGAAGAGTTCGGTGATCCCGTTCGGGAACAGTTCGGCGACGACGGTCACCCTTCCTCCTTGCGCGTGGACGAGAGCGGGCCGGGCGCCGCGGGCTTGAGGCCCGGAGCGCCGAGGGTGAGACTCACAGACGGCATCTCCCAGAACAGGAGACCGAGGTGCAGGCCGGCGACCGTGAGGACGAACGCCGCCATGCTCACGGCGGGCCGGCCCGTGAGGGCGACCGCGGCGAGCGTGATGAGTGCGAGCCGGAGCACGTAGCCACCGATGGCCGCCACTGAGACGGCCTCGGGCGAGATGCGGGCCGACCACGTGATGAGACGCGACGACAGCAGGAAGTTGGCGCACACCACGAGCACGCCGAGGAACGTGCCGACCACCGAGCGACGCCCACCGAGGAACGCTGCGAGCACGAGGAGCGCTGGGGCGACCATGAGGGCACGGCGCACCAAGTGGTCCGCGATCCGCGACTCGTGGTCCTCGGGGAGGCGGGTGGGTACGCCCTCGACGGCGAGGCTCATGCGGCGCGCCTCGCCCAGGGCTTGCCTGCGTCCTCGGCGGCCGATGCCGCGAGGTAGCGGTAGTAGATGGTGGTGGCGACTGCGACGAGGCCGAGCACACCGAACGCGATCATGAGCACCGGCTCGGTCCCGAGCAGGCGGTCGAGGAGCGCACCGAACGCGCCGAAGATCACCGGACCGAACACGAACGTGAGCGCGGTCGAGAGCGCGTCCTGGTAGCCGGGCTTCGCCTTCGGCATGAGCGCTCGCGTGCGGGGACCCACCCCAGCTGCTCCCCCGTGTCGTCGGCGGGCGCGCGAGCGCCCGACCGGAGTCCGTCGTGAACGGGGCCGAACGTACCGACGGCCGCGCGGCCGTCGCAAACCGCGCGGACGGGTCGTCGGCATCCGGCGCGGCGTTCGTGGGCCCCCATCGGAGCGGTTCGCGCGGCCCGTGGGCGGGGTCGCGGCTCCCGGCCCGAGGGTGGGGTCGCGGTCGCGCCGGGGATCCGGCCTCAGGCCCCCGGGCGTCGAGAGCGACGGGACGCGAGGTCGGCCACCGCCGCCCCCTCACCCCCACCGCCAGCAACACCGGCCACACCGGCACCTCGAGCAGCCGACGGACCCGGGCCACCGCCGTCGATGACGCCCTCCTCGGACACCCAGTCCGCACGACGGGGGAAGAAGAAGCCGTAGATGAGGAGCACGAGGGCGAGGATCGCCACCGGGACGAGCGCGTTGCCCTTGTCCGTGTAGGTCGGGATGAGCGCCACCCCCGAGAGCAGCGCGGTCCAGAGCCACAGGATGGCCACGGTCCGGCGGGGCCCATGGCCCAGGCGCATGAGGCGGTGGTGGAGGTGCTCCTTGTCCGCCACCGAGAAGGACCGGCGCTTCATCACCCGCCGGAGGAAGGAGAACGCCGTGTCGATGATCGGGACCCCGAGGATCACGAATGGGATGAACAGGGGGGCGAAGAAGAAGTACGTGACGCCGCTGTACTGGTAGTCGGCCCGGCCGCCGATCGTGATCGTGGTCACCGCCATGAGGAGGCCGAGGAACAGCGCCCCGGCGTCGCCCATCATGATGCGCGCCGGATGCCAGTTGAACGGCAGGAAGCCGACGCACACCCCCACCGCGATGACCGCCACGAGCGGGGCCACGTTCGAGCCCTCGAGGAACCCGTTCTTGAACAGGCGGTCGCTGTAGAGGAACAGCGCGGTGCCGGCGATCGCGACGATCCCGCCCGCGAGTCCGTCGAGGCCGTCGATGAGGTTGATGGCGTTCGCGAACAGCACGACCATGAGCACCGTCACGATCGGCGCCAGGTCGGCGGCCAGCACGATCGTGTCGCCCGAGAAGAAGGGAACCCGGAAGAACAGCATCTGCACGCCGAACAGCGAGAGCAGGCCGCCGGCCAGCACCATCCCGGCGATCTTGGCCGGCGGCGAGACGTCGCGCAGGTCATCGAGGGCACCCACTGCGAACATCACCGCCGCGGCCAGCACGACGCCGAGCGGTTCGCTCGACCCGGTGAACATCTCGTCGAACTGCGGGACCTGCCACGCGACCGCCATCGCGACGAGGAAGCCGATGAACATCGCGGCGCCGCCGAGCGACACCATCGGGCGCGTGTGGACGCCGCGGGGGTTCGGGGGCACCACCGCACCGGCCCGGATGGCCAGCCGGCGGACGAACGGCATGCAGGCCGCCGTCACGCCGGCGGCGACCAGGAATGCGACCGCGTAGCCCCCCACGACGTGGGCGTCAGGCGTAGAGGCCGGGGTACGGGACGAACTTCGAGCAGAGCGCGTGGACCTGGTCGAGGACCTCGGCGCGCACCGCCCCGTCCTCCGGCGCACCGAGCACCACGCCGATGAGCCGCGCGATCTCGGCCATCTCGGGTTCGGTCATCCCCGCCGTGGTGACCGAGGCGGTCCCGAGCCGGATCCCGCTCGTCACGAACGGCTTCTCGGGGTCGTTCGGGATCGCGTTCTTGTTGCAGGTGATGCCGGCGAGGTCGAGCGCCTCCTGGGCGACCTTGCCGGTGACGCCGAACGGGCGGAGGTCGACGAGCACGAGGTGGTTGTCGGTGCCCCCGGAGACGATGCGGAACCCGGCGGCGGCGAGCCCGTCCGCCAACGCCCGTGCGTTGCGCACGATCTGGGCCGCGTACTCCCGGAACTCCGGGCGCGAGGCCTCGAGGAAGGCCACCGCCTTGGCCGCCACCACGTGCATGAGCGGACCGCCCTGCAGGCCCGGGAAGACCGCCGAGTCCAGCTTCTTCGCCAGCTTCTTGTCGTTGGTCAGGATCAGGCCGCCGCGGGGACCCCGCAGGGTCTTGTGGGTGGTGGTCGTCACCACGTGGGCATGCGGGAAGGGATTGGGGTAGACGCCCCCCGCCACGAGCCCGGCATAGTGGGCGATGTCGGCCATCAGGATGGCGCCGACGGAATCGGCGATCTGCCGGAAACGGGCGAAGTCGATGTGCCGGGAATAGGCCGAGCCGCCGGCGATGATCACCTTGGGCTTCTCGGCCAGGGCCAGTTCGGCGGCCTGGTCGTAGTCGATGAGGTGGTCCTGGCTGCGCACCGCGTAGGAGACTGGCCGGAACCACTTGCCCGACTGGTTGACGCTCTTGCCGTGGGTCAGGTGGCCGCCGGCGGCCAGGTCCATGCCCATGAAGGTGTCGCCGGGGACCAGGGTGGCCATGAAGACCGCCTGGTTGGCCTGGCTGCCCGAGTGCGGCTGGACGTTGGCGAAGTCGCAGCCGAACAGGGCCTTGGCCCGCTCGATGGCAAGGGCCTCGGCCTCGTCCACCACCTCGCAGCCGCCGTAATAACGCTTGCCCGGATAGCCCTCGGCGTACTTGTTGGTCAGGACCGAGCCCTGCGCCTCCAGCACCGCCTGCGAGACG
>JALRDW010000193.1 GCA_023262065.1 Acidimicrobiia bacterium
AGCGCGACCCCCGACGCGCTCGACCGCGCCCGGACCGAGGGCACGCCGATCGAGGCGCACCCGACCGACAAGGACGCGACCGACCTCCACCTCGCACTCGACGCGGCGCGGCGGGCGGGCGCCGACCGGGTCACCGTGCTCGGCGCCGGGGGCGGGCGCCACGACCACCTCCTGGCCAACGCGCTGCTGCTGGCGGCCGACGAGTTCGCCGACCTCGAGCTCGATGCGTGCTTCGGTGCCGATCGCATCACCGTGGTGCGCACCTCGGCACGCCTCCACGGCGCACCCGGCGACCCGGTGAGCCTCCTCGCCGTCGGCGGGGCGGCCCGCGGCATCACGACCTCGGGCCTGCGCTGGCCGCTCCGGGACGGCACCCTCGAGCCCGGATCGAGTCGCGGCGTCAGCAACGAGTTCACCGATCCGACGGCGGTGGTCACCCTGCACGCCGGAACCCTCCTCGCCATCGTCCCCGACCCCAGGAGCACCCGATGACGCGCGCCCTGCGTCCCCTGGCCATCGCCGCCGCGCTCGCCTGCGCCGCCGCGGCCCTCACTGCGTGCTCCGACGGCGGGGACCGTGCGGACACGGTCACCCTCGTCACCCACGACTCGTTCGTCATCTCGAAGCCCGTGCAGCGAGCGTTCGAACGCGCCACCGGCCTCGAACTGCGCATCCTGCGCAGCGGCGACGCGGGCGCCGCGCTCAACCAGGCCATCCTCACGAAGGACCGGCCGCTCGGCGACGCGTTCTTCGGCGTCGACACCACGCTGCTGTCACGCGCCCTCGAGGCGGACCTGTTCGCACCGTACCGACCGGCGGACGCGGCGTCGATCCCGTCCGACCTCGTCATCGATCGCACCGGTCGCCTGACGAGTGTCGACTACGGCGACGTGTGCGTGAACTACGACGTCGCCCACTTCGCCGAGGGCGAGGAGCGTGCGCTCCCCTCCACCCTCGAGGACCTCGCCGAGCCACGGTTCGCCCAACTCCTCGTCGTCGAGAACCCGGCGACCTCGAGCACGGGGCTCGCCTTCATGCTCGCGTCCATCGCGCGCTTCGGCGACCGCTGGCTCGACTGGTGGTCGGACCTGCGCGACGGCGGCGTGAAGGTCGTCGAGGGGTGGGAGCAGGCCTACAACGTGGAGTTCTCCGGCAGCGCCGGGAAGGGCCGGTACCCGCTGGTCGTGTCGTACGCGACCAGTCCGCCCGCCGAGGTCATCTACGCCGACCCCCGGCCGACGACCGCCCCGACGGGCAACCTCGACCGGACCTGCTTCCGGCAGGTCGAGACGGTCGGCGTGCTGCGCAACGCGGAGCACCCGGGGGCCGCGAGGAGGCTCATCGACTTCATGCTCACGGAGCGCTTCCAGGCCGACGTCCCCCTCGGCATGTTCGTGTACCCGGTGCGACCCGGGACGCCGGTCCCCGCCGAGTTCACGCGCTACGCCGGCCGTCCGGCCGAACCGTTCACCGTCGCGCCGGCCGAGATCGCCCGCAACCGCGACCGGTGGATCGAGCAGTGGACCGCGACCGTCCTGCGGTGAGGATCACCCGCGGGCTCGCGCTCGGCGCGGCGGCGGCGTTCCTCGTCCTCTTCCTCGTCTGGCCGGTGGCCACGATCCTCGGGCGCGGCCTGTGGTCCGACGGGCGCCCGGATCTCGCTGCGATCGGCGACACCCTCGGGCGGCCCGGCATCCCCCGGATCATCGCGTTCACGTTCGTGCAGGCCGCAGTGTCGACCGTGGTCACGGTCGCGCTCGGACTCCCCGGCGCCTACGTGCTCTCGCGGTACCGATTCCGCGGGCGGGCACTCCTCGCCGCCGCGCTCACCGTCCCGTTCGTCCTCCCGACCGTCGTCGTCGGGACCGCCTTCCTCGCCCTCCTCGGCCCCGGCGGTCCCCTCGCCGCCCTCGGACTCGTGGGAACGCTCCCGGCGATCCTGCTCGCCCACGCCTGCCTCAACTACGCGGTCGTCGTACGCACCGTCGGCTCCCGGTGGGCCCACCTCGACCACCACGCCGCGGACGCGGCGCGCACCCTCGGCGCGTCACGGTGGCGCACGTGGTGGCGGGTCACACTCCCGGCGCTGCGCCCGGCGCTGGTCGCCAGCACCATGATCGTGTTCCTGTTCTCGTTCACCTCGTTCGGCGTGATCCTCATCCTGGGCGGACCCCGCACCGCCACGATCGAGACCGAGATCCATCGGGTCACCGTGCAGTCGCTCGACCTGCGTACCGCTGCGGTGCTCTCGATCATCCAGATGGTCGCGGTCGGCGGGGCGGTGCTCGCGGGTGCGGCCCTCGCTCGCGACGCGGGACCCGCACCGCGGTGGCGACCGCGCGACCTCGATGCGCTCGCCGTGACGGGATCCCGCCGGTTCGTACTCGCCGGTGTCCTCGCGCTCACGGCCGCCCTCGTCGGCGCACCGCTGGTGGTGCTCGTCCAGCGGTCCTTCGCCACCGGCTCGGGACCCGGACTCGCGTGGTACCGCGCCCTCGGGTCGATCGGTGGCACGGGGCTCGCCGAGACGCCGGCCCGAGCGCTGGCGAACTCCCTGACCTTCGCCGTGGTCGCCACGGTCATCGCGGTCGCCGTCGGCGGAGCCATCGCGTCGGGAGTGGTCGCCCGGGGTCGCCCGAACCGCACGGCGCGTCTCCTCGACCGGGCCGCCGTCCTCCCGCTCGGGATCTCGGCGGTGACGATCGGCTTCGGGTACCTCATCACGCTCGACGCGCCCCCGCTCGCCCTGCGCAGCTCCTGGTGGATCATCCCGATCGCCCAGGCCCTCGTGGCGATCCCGTTCGTCGTGCGCACCACGGTGCCGATGCTGCGCTCGGTCGACCCGCGACTGCGCGACGCGGTGGCGACCCTCGGTGCGCCACCGTCGAGGGTGTGGCGGGCCGTCGACCTCCCGGCGCTGCGGTCCGCGCTCGCAACGGCCGCGGCCTTCGCCTTCGCCATCTCGCTCGGCGAGTTCGGGGCCACCGTGTTCATCGTGCGCCCCGAGACGACGACGCTGCCCGTGGCCATCTTCCGGATGCTCGGGCGACCGGGCGCGGCGAACCGGGGCACCGCGTGGGCGGCCGCCGCCGTCCTCATGGTCGTGACGACGCTCGCCATGCTCGCCGTCGACCGGACCACGACCCGCGTGCGGAGGACCCGGTGACCCTGCACCTCGAACACCTCGGCGTCGCCTACGGGGGTCGGCGGGCGCTCGACGCGATCGACCTCACCGTGCCCACCGGCTCGACCCTCGCCGTGCTCGGCGCGTCCGGCAGCGGGAAGTCGACCCTGCTGCGCGCGATCGCCGGCCTCGAGCCCGCCACCGGGCGGGTGCGGTGGGAGCGCACGGACCTCACGGGGGTGCCCACCCACCGCCGCGGGATCGGCATGGTGTTCCAGGACCACGCGCTCCTGCCCCACCTCGACGTGCTCGGCAACGTGCGGTTCGGACTCGAGGGCCGCGGGACCGACCGGGCCGCCGCCACCGAACGCGCCGGGGCACTGCTCGCACGCGTCGGCCTCGTCGGGTACGAGCACCGAGCCGTGACGAGCCTCTCCGGCGGCGAGGCCCAGCGCGTCGCCCTCGCCCGCGCCCTCGCCCCGGACCCGCGCGTCCTGCTGCTCGATGAGCCCTACGGCGCACTCGACCGCGAGCGGCGCGACCGCCTCATGCTCGACGTCCGGTCCGTGCTGCGCGCCGCGGGCGTCACGGTGGTGCACGTGACCCACGACCACGACGAGGCCCTCGCGCTCGGCGATGCGGTGGCCATCCTCCACGACGGACGCCTCGAGCAGGTCGGCCCACCCGAGGCGGTCTGGCACCACCCGGCATCGGCCCGCGTGGCGCGCTTCCTCGGCGCCACGAACGAACTCGACGGTGAGGCCACCCCCGACGGCGCCGTGACCACGGCCCTCGGCCGGTTCCCGATCGCCGGCGTCCCGCCCGGCCCAGTCCGGGTCCTGTGGCGGCCCGAGGCCCTCCGGGTGGATCCCGCCGGCACGCTCCGTGGCCGAGTGCGCGACTCGACCTTCCGGCGGACCCACCACCTCGTCACCGTCGAGACGACCGCCGGTCGGTTCGAGGCGGTCGCCGGGACGGGCGGTCGTGACGGCGAGTCGATCGGGCTGACCCTCGACGTCGCCGGCCTGCTCGTGTTCGGGCGCTGAGGGCGAGCCGCTCAGGCCGCGCCGCGCAGCAGACCGGCGGCGATCGGGAAGCCCCGGCCGTCGGCCGCCTCGGCGAGCGCGTCCATCGCCCGGGTGATCGTGCCGACCGGGAGGTCGTGGCTCGCGAAGAGGTGCACCGCCCACTCACGCTGTTCCCGGATCACCGCCGGGTCGTCGAGCAGGATCGCCGCCGCCGTCACGTCGATGAGCGCCGCGAGTTCGGTCGCCGCCCGATCGATGCCATCACCGACGGTCGCGAGCTCCGGCACCGCGTCGACGACCCGGGCGAGGGCGGAGGCGACGATGAGGGTGCGCTCGCTGGCCAACAGGTCCACGGTCTCCGGGATCGGGAGCACCGGCCGGGCCAGCGTCGGACCCCCATCGGGCCAGCGGCCGATCGTGTCGACCGCCGACTGCGCGTCGGTCGCCCACGCGTCGGCCCCGATACGCAGCGCCCGGGTCGGATCGGCCCCGAACGCTCGACCGCCGACGAGGACCGGCACCCCGAGCGCGTGGGCCGCCGCGACCGATCGGGACGCGCCGACGAGGGCCGACGGCACGGAGCACGACAGCGCCACCGCGAACGGTCGCTGCGACTCGAGGAAGTCGGCGAGATCGCGCGCCGGCAACGAGGAGCCGAGGAACCGTGACCGCAGACCGGCGAGGCCCATCGACATCGCCACGATGCGACCCGGCAGCGAGTGGTCGTCGCCCTCGGGGCACACCACGACCACCTCACGGCCCTCAGCCTGGTCGAGACCACCCGCCAGCAGCAGGAGGAGTTCCTCGATCACCGCGGTCGCCGCGTGCTCGTCGGCGATGGAGACGTCACCGGCCGCCCACCGGCGGCCGAGATCGACCTGGATCGGCATGAGCACCCCGTCGACGATCTCGTCGAACGGCGTGCCCTCGTCGAGCAGGCGGAGGCAGAGCCGGTACGCGGTCTGGACGTCGCCGTCGACGAGCGCGCTGCGCAGCGCGAGCCGGGCCGGTTCGAGGTGATCGGAGGGCGCAGCGGTCATGGAGGGTCTACGGATCCACGCTCGGTTCGGGATGGTCCACCCGACGGACGGAACGCTCCGGAGCGTACGCGCCCGTCGGTCCGCACGGATCGGGCCCGACCCAGCGGCCCGCCGAATACCCTGCATCCGTGCGGTCCTCCACCCCCCCTGCGGTCATCGTCGTCGGCGGCGGACACAACGGCCTCATCGCTGCGGGCCTGCTGGCCAAGCGCGGCGCCACGGTCACCGTCCTCGAGCGACGGGAGGTGGTCGGCGGGGCCGCGGTGACCGAGACGCCCTGGGGTCCCGACTACCGGATGACCTCGCTCTCCTACGTCGTGAGCCTCATGCCGCCGACCGTGGCCCGCGAGCTGCAGCTCGATCGGCACGGGTACCGCATCTTCCCGCAGGGTCCGTACTTCGCGCCCTCCCCCGACGGTCGGGCGTTGCGCCTGCCCGACGACCCGGCGGCGCGCCACGCCGAGATCTCGCGGTT
>JALRDW010000205.1 GCA_023262065.1 Acidimicrobiia bacterium
CAGGACAAGCGGCCGATGCTCGCGGACCTGCGCGAGTCCGGGTCGATCGAGCAGGACGCCGACGTGGTCCTGTTCATCTACCGCGATGAGTCGTACAACACCGAGACCGACCAGCGCGGCACGGCCGAGATCATCGTGGCGAAGCACCGGAACGGACCGACGGGTGCGGTGCGCCTCGCCTTCCTCGACCACTACACGAAGTTCGCCAACATGGCTCGGGAGTGACGGCGCGATGACGGTCACCGTGACGCGTTCCACACCGGCACCATCCGCCACATCCACCACGCGCCGCGGGCGCGCGACCGTCGGGGCGCGCGCGACGTTCGCGGCGCGCGCCCTGCGACGCCGACCTGCGCGCGTCGGGGCGCGCGCAGGTTCGCGTGGCCCGGGTGCTCTGTGGCATTGTCGGGCAGGTCTCGCGGCATTCGTGCCGTCGGGGGGTTGTGAGGGAAGCAACGGTGGACGTCGTGCACTCGCACGCGCGTCCGACTCTGTGAAGGGAGCACGGTGAAGAAGATCCTCCGGTTGGGGAGCCTCATCGCGATCGTCGCACTGATCGCCGGGGTCCTCGCTGCGTGCAGCAGCAGTGACAGTGATGACAGCGGCGGTGGCGACGGCGACAAGCTCAAGGTCGCGTTCGTCTACATCGGCCCGGTCGGCGACGCCGGCTGGACGAAGAAGCACGACGACGGCCGCCAGGCGCTCGAGGACGAGCTCGGCGACGAGGTCGAGGTGACGTACCTCGAGAACGTGCCCGAGGGTGCGAAGTCCGAGGCGACGTTCGAGAAGCTCGCACGTGACGGTTACGGCCTGATCTTCGGCACCTCGTTCGGCTACGGCGACGCGATGCTCAAGGTGGCCAAGAAGTACCCGGACGTGAAGTTCGAGTGGGCCACCGGCTTCAAGACGGCGGACAACCTCGGCACGTACTTCGGTGCGGCGGAGGAGGCCCGGTACCTCAGCGGCATCGCCGCGGGTGCGGCGAGCACGAGCGGCAAGATCGGCTACGTCGCGGCGTTCCCGATCCCCGAGGTCCTGCGCGGCATCAACGCGTTCACCCTCGGTGCCCAGTCCGTGAACCCGAACGCCACGGTGCAGGTCGTGTGGACCTCCACCTGGTTCGGTCCGGCCAAGGAGAAGGCGGCTGCGGAGTCGCTGCGCGACGCCGGGGTCGACGTGCTCTCGCAGCACCAGGACTCGCCGGCCACCGGTGAGGTCGCGGAGGAGGCCGGCCTGAAGTGGGTCGGCTACAACGACGACCTCGAGCGCTTCGCCCCGCAGGCGTGGCTCACGGGCGCGGTCTGGGACTGGGGTCCCTTCTACATCGCGACCGCACGGTCCGTCATCGACGGGACCTGGAAGAGCGACCAGTACTACGGCACGATCGCGGACGGCCTCGTCGGCCTCGCCCCGTTCGGTCCGTCGGTCTCCCAGGCCACGAAGGACCAGATCGCGGCCAAGCAGGCGGCGATCGTCGACGGATCCTTCAAGCCGTTCACCGGTCCGATCGAGGACCAGAACGGCAACGTCGTCGTGCCTGCGGGCCAGACGGCGTCGCTCGTCGATCTGCTCGGGACGGACTACTTCGTCAAGGGCGTCATCGGCGAGATCCCCGAGGACTAGGCGTTGGGCGCGACTGATGCGCCCGTGGGGGTGCGTCCGGATCATCCGGGCGCACCCCCCGCCATCTCGGCGCGACGGATCGTCAAGCGGTTCCCCGGCGTGGTCGCCAACGACTGCGTCGACGTCGATCTGCGTCGCGGGGAGGTCCACGCGCTCCTCGGGGAGAACGGGGCCGGGAAGAGCACGCTCGCTGCGGTGCTCTGCGGGCTCTACGTCCCCGAGGAGGGCGAACTCCTCATCGACGGTGTCCGCACCGTCCTCCACAGTCCGCGCGACGGCCTCGCGCGCGGCATCGGCATGGTGCACCAGCACTTCCGCCTCATCGACCGGTTCACGGTCGCGGAGAACGTGGTCCTCGGTGACCGCACCCAGTCGTGGCGACTGCGTCCCGACCGCATCGAGGATGCGGTGGCCGAGATCGCGGAGACCTACGGCCTCCCCCTCGACCCGAGTGCCCACATCGGCGATCTGAGCGTCGGTCAGCGCCAGCGGGTCGAGATCGTCAAGACGCTGTACCAGGGCGCGAGGATCCTGCTGCTCGACGAGCCGACCTCGGTCCTCACCCCGCAGGAGGCCGACGCGCTGTTCGCGACGGTGCGCTCGATGACCGCGGCGGGCCGAACCGTGGTGTTCATCAGCCACAAACTCGGCGAGGTGCTCGAGATCGCCGATCGCGTCACCGTCATGCGTGACGGACGGGTGACCGGCGACGTCGACACGGACTCGACCACCCGGGAGGAACTCGCACGCATGATGGTCGGGCGCGAGGTGGACCTCTCGCCCCGGCGGGCGCGCGCCGCGGCCCGGGAGCCGATGCTGCGGGTCGAGGGACTCACGCTCACCCGGGGCGGGGTCACGAGCGTCGATGGGGTCGACCTCGAGGTGCGGGCCGGCGAGATCCTCGGGATCGCCGGGGTCTCGGGCAACGGCCAGCGCGAACTGGCCGACCTCATCGCGGGGGTCGAGGCGCCGACGGCCGGCCGGATCACGGTGTCGGGCACCGAGGTCACGGGGCGGGGTCCGCGGGCCGCGCGCGCCGCAGGCCTCGCCTACGTCCCCGAGGATCGCCTCGGTACCGGTCTCGCACCGGCGCTCTCGATGGTGGACAACATGCTGCTCACCCGGCCGCGGTCCTTCCTGCTCGACCGGCGCGCGGCCCGGGCCGAGGCCCGCGACATCATCGAGCGGTTCGAGGTGAAGACGACGGGCCCGGACGCGCCGGCCGGTCTCATGTCGGGAGGCAACGCGCAGAAGGTGCTCATCGCCCGCGAGCTCGACTCCACGGACGGCGAGCACACCGCCCGGGTGCTCGTCGCCGCGTCGCCGACCCGCGGGCTCGACGTCGGCGCGATCGAGACCGTGTGGGGCATCCTCGACGGGGCCCGGGCCCGGGGCGAGGCGATCCTGCTCATCAGCGAGGATCTCGAGGAGGTCCTCGCCATCTCGGACCGCATCGTGGTGCTCTCCGAGGGTCGCCTCGTGCACGAGACCACGGCGGCAGCCGCGTCGCGCGAGGCGATCGGCCTGGCCATGGCGGGGGTCACACCGTGATCATCGGCAGCTACGAGGTGCTGCTCGAGCAGCGCACCGACGTCCGGCGCGCCTCGGCCCTCGTCGATCGCAAAGCCTGCTCCCTTTTCGTTCATCGCCGCGATCAGTTTCTTGACCTCGGCCATGGCTTCTGGACCGATGCCGTCACCGGCGAGCAGGAGAAGTTTTTTCGTTGCCATCTAAAGGACCTTC
>JALRDW010000230.1 GCA_023262065.1 Acidimicrobiia bacterium
ACTCGAAGTATCGATCGACCGGCTAACGGCCGTACCCATCAACTCATTCGCGCGATTCTGAATCCACGAAGTCACATCGGATTCAGCCGGCCCGCCATTCGGCGGATTGTACTTGAAGCCCCCATCGGCCGGCGGGTTATGCGACGGGCTAATAACAATCCCATCCGCCTGCTGCAACGGCTTCGCGGCGTTGTGGCGAATAATCGCGCGAGAGATCACCGGCGTCGGCGTCGAGCAGGGCGATGATGTCGCCACGCGCGCCGGCGAACCCGGTGTTGCGGGCTCCGGCGGGTCCCCGGTTCTCCTGCTCGATGACCCGGACCGGGTCGCCGAACGACCGCGCGATCGCCACGGTGTCGTCGCTCGACCCGTCGTCGACGACGAGCACCTCGATCGGGCGGTAGGTCTGGGCTAGCACCGACTCGATGGTCGGGGCGAGGTAGCCCGCGGCGTTGTATGCGGGGATCACGACCGAGACGAGGGGCTGGGGAGTCTGCGGCGTTCCGTCCACCATGCGGGTCAGACTCCCGTGCTCCAGCTCGCCGGCACGTAGACGGGGGAGAGGCGCACGATGGCCCGCGGCGTCGGGTCGAGGCGTCGGCCACCCTCCACGAGCAGCGGGCCGATCGGCTGCCACGGCGTGACCTCGGCCCGAGTCGCCGGCTCGTACGCGCCGAACCAGAGGAAGTACGAACCGGCCGGCAACGGGATCCGTTCGAAGTCGACGGTCACCGGCGTCTCGCCCTCGCCGAGGTGCACCTGGTGACGCACGGCGAAGATCGGGGTGGCGGGTCCCTGGCTGACGCCGAGGAACAGGTTCACCTGCTGGGCCCGCATGGCCGTGAGGTCGAAGGAGATCGTGCACGGCTCGTCGGTGCCGAGCGCACCGCCGTACGGACCCGTCGCGCGTACGTGGGCGATGCGCAGGTCACCCTCGAGTTCGATCTTGGCCGCGGCCTCCGCCTCGATCGCGGTGCGGTAGCCGGCGAGCACGTCATCCACGGGTCCGTCGGCCCGCATCGTGCCGTCGGCGAGCCAGATCGCCCGGCTCGCGGTCGCGCCGACCGCAGCCAGGTCGTGGGACACGAGCAGGAGCGTGGTCCCGCCCTGCAGCACGGTGCGCATGCGGTCGAGGCACTTCTGCTGGAACAACTGGTCGCCGACCGCGAGCACCTCGTCGACCACGAGCACGCTCGGCTCGAGGAACGCAGCGATGGCGAATCCGAGCCGGGTGCGCATGCCCGACGAGTAGAACTTCACCTGCCGGTTGATCGCCTCCTCGAGTTCGGCGAACGCGACGATCTCGTCGTACTTGCGCGCGATGTCGGCCTTGCTGAGGCCCAGCAGCGTGCCGAACACGCTGATGTTCTCCTTGCCGGTGAGCTCGGGATGGATGCCGCTCGACACCTCGATGAGCGCGCCGATGCGTCCCTGCACGGTCACCCGCCCGCTGTGCGGGAACATCACACCCGAGATGATCTTGAGCAGGGTCGACTTACCGGCACCGTTCGACCCGACGAAGCCGACGGACTCACCGGGCGTGATCGTGAAGTCGATGTCGCGCAGCACCCAGCGCCACGGGTTCTCGCCGTTTCGCCGCGCCACCCGCCGCCCCACGCGACCGACGTGGTCCCGCAGCAGCCGCCGACCCCGGTCGCGCCGGAATCGCTTCCAGACGTGGCTGACCTCGACGGTCCCCTCAGGAGACATCCGCGAACCCCGTCTCGAGTCGCTTGAAGAGGGCGAACGCGCCGACGAGGTACAGGATCGAGGCCCCGGCGGCCACGAGCGTGTACTGGGGATCGGGGGCCCGGTCGTAGAAGAGGCAGTCGCGCAGCCCCTCGACCACGCCCGCGATCGGGTTCACGAGCATGATGATCGTGCGGAACTGCTCGGGGACCTTCGAGACCGGGTAGAGGATCGGGGTGAGGAACAGCCCGAGCTGCATGAGCAGCGGCAGGCCGGACCGCAGGTCCCGCACGTAGACCGTGACCGCGGACACCGCGATGGCGATGGCCACCGTGAACACGACGAGGATGAGGACGAGCAGCGGCGCCCAGTAGAAGGTGGTCGACGGCCACCGCTGCGCGGCGACGAAGAGCAGCGGCAGCAGCGCGGTCGAGGCCAGCGCATCGACCGCGGAGGACGAGACCTGCGCGAGCGGGAACACCTCGCGGGGCGCGTACACCTTGTTGAGCAGCGGGT
>JALRDW010000200.1 GCA_023262065.1 Acidimicrobiia bacterium
TACTGCGCAGGCGATGACGCGGACCTCATGCAGTCGAACCTCCGCGAGATGCTCGCCAGCGTCACCGCGTTCCTCGATCTCGACCGCCTGCGCAGCATCACCATGAGCGAGTACCTGCTCAGGACCGTGTGAGCGCGGACCCGTCGCCGGCGGTCGCCGACGACGCCCGGCATGCCGAGTTCGCGCTGCTCGGTGCGTGCGTGGCCGCCTTCGCGTGGGGGATCGGGCCGCTCGCCGTGCGCGGCATCGACTCCGGAGCCGTGAACACCGCGTTCTGGCGGCTGTGGTTGGCGGTGCCCATCGCCTGGCTCCTCGCCCGTCCGGCGGGCGGCCTCGATCGCCGGACCCTGCGACGCTCCATCGGACCCGGCATCCTGTTCGCCCTGTCGCTCATCACCGGGTGGACGGCGATCCGGGAGACCTCGGTGGCCAACGCCACGATCATCCCGGCCCTCCAACCGGTGCTGGTGCTGCTCGTGGCCAGTCGGACCTTCGGCGAGCGGATCGGGTTCCGGGACCTCGTCCTCAGCGCCCTCGGACTCGTCGGGGTCGTCGTGTTCATCGCCGTGGCGAGCGACACCGCGGGCGCCACCCGTGTCGGCGATCTCTGGGCGGTGGCCGGCCTCATCGTGTGGGTCGGCTACTTCATTGAGACGAAACGGCTGCGCACGCGCCACGACGACGTCCGCACGATGCCGTTGCTCTCCGGCGTCATGCTGTGTGCGGCGATCGCGATCACGCCCTACCTGCTCGTCGTGGAGGGACTGCCGACGCCGCTGGCCGGGATCGACTGGTTCTGGGTGCTGTTCATCGTGTTCGTGCCCGGCTTCACCGGTCACGGTCTCATGACCTGGGCTCAGCGCCACGCACCGGTGTCACTGCTCTCGGTGGTCATGCTGCTCTCACCGGTCGTCTCCGCCATCGGCGCGTGGATCGTGTTCGGCCAGGCCCTGCTGCCGGTGCAGTTCCTCGCCGGCGCCCTCGTGCTGGGCAGTGTCGCGGCGGTGGTGACCGGGCATCGGGCGGTGCCGGTCGAACCCGAGGTCGCCTGAGGTCTCAGTGACCGGTGAGGGAGCGCACGAGTGCGCTGCGCAGCCGTGCTGAACGTCCCGTCCGGGCCTCCACCCGATCGGCACTGCGGGCGAGGGCGGTCATCGATCGCACGGCGAGCCAGCGCAGTGGCTCCGGCTCCCATCGGCGCGACCGGTGTCCGACCCACGGCAGGTCGGTGAGCTCCGTGCGGGATCCGAGGATGAGGTCGGCGAGCGTTCGACCGGCGAGGTTGGTGGTCGTGACGCCGTCGCCCACGAAGCCGCCCGCCCAGGCCAACGACCGGTCACGGGTGATCCCGACACCGGAGTGCCAGTCCCGGGGCACGCCCAGCGGCCCGCCCCACCGATGGGTGATGGCGTGGTCCCGCAGCACCGGGAACAGTTCGACGAGCGCGGCCTCGAGCGCGCGGAACGTGGGAGCATCTCGATCGAAGCGTGGTTCGATCCGGGATCCGAAGTGGTACGGGGCACCACGACCACCGAATGCGATCCGATCGTCCGGGGTGCGCTGTGCGTAGACGATGAGGTTGCGCCCGTCCGTGAGGGTCTCGCGCCCGTGCCAACCGATCTCGGCCCACACCGGCTCCGGTAGTGGCGCCGTCGCCACCATGAGCGAGTAGACCGGGATCGAGCGTCGTCGCTGCCCCGGCAGGGTGGAGGTCCACGCCTCGGTCGCGAGCACCGTCGTGGGGGCGCGCACGGACCCGGTTCCGGTCCGCACGCCGTCCGGCCGGATCTCGATCACCGCCGTCCGTTCCCGGATGATCCCGCCTCGGCGCTCCACGGCATCGGCGAGACCCCGCACGAGCCGGGCCGGATCGATCCGGGCGCAGTCGGGCGTGTGGACCCCGAAGCGGGTGCCCTGCACCCGGATCCGGTCGCCACATGCCCGAGCGTCGAGCTCCACCGAGTGCTCGGTCCCGAGACCCCACCGCCGATCGTCATCGACGATCGCGCGAACGCGGACATCCTGGGCCGGTGACCGGGACACCGTGAGGGTTCCACCACGGTGGAAGCCGCAGTCGATGCCCTCGGCCACACACACCCGTTCGATGTCGTCGATGGCCGCGACCATGGCCCGATGCTGGGCCCGGACCGCGTCGGGTCCGCCGTTGCGGGCGAGCGCCTCGCGACTCGCGGCGAACTGCGCCGAGGCCCATCCGCCGTTCCGACCGGAGGCGCCGAAGCCGACCGTCGCCTGCTCGACGACGACCACCCGCAGTGACGGCGATCGTTCCAGGAGCGCGTAGGCCGTCCACAGGCCGGTGAACCCGCCGCCGACGATCACGACGTCGGCGGTCGTGTCGCCGTCGAGGTGCGGGCGCACCGCGATCGGATCCGGGAGCCCGGCGAACCACAGGCTGAGGTCGTCCCACCGGACGCGGCCGTTCGTCATGCCCGGATCCTCCCACGCCGGCCACGCTGTATCGTCCCCGTCCGTCCGGACCGCGGCGATGGAGGAGGTGCACGCAGATGGGACTCCCCGAACCGCCGCCGCTCGGCACCGCGGCGCTCCCGCCGGGGACGTTCGCCGGTCAGGTCGCGCTCGTCACGGGCGGGGGGACCGGGCTCGGACGGGCGATCGCGGTCGAGTTCGGACGACTCGGCGCCCACGTCGTGATCGCATCCCGGGATCCCGAGCACCGGTCGGCGGGTGGGGCTGCGCTCGCCGCGATCGGCGCCGCGAGCACGGGGATCGCCTGCGACATCCGCGACGCCGCCGCCGTCGGGGCGTTGTTCGACGAGTGCGAGGCGGGGCCCGGCCTCCCGGACGTCCTCGTCAACAACGCCGCCGGGAACTTCCCGGTCCCGGCGGAGGACATGTCGCCGAACGCCTGGCGAACGGTCGTCGACATCGTGCTCAACGGAACGTTCCTGTGTTCGCGGGAGTTCGGTCGCCGCCACATCGCCGCCGACCGCCCGGGCTCGATCATCAACATCGGTGCGTCGTACGCATGGACCGGGGGTCCGGGTTTCGCCCACTCGGCGGCGGCGAAGGCCGGGGTGAAGAACCTCACCGAGACCCTGGCCGTGGAGTGGGGGCCCTACGGCATCCGCGTGAACGGCCTCGTCCCGGGCCTGTTCCCCCACGAGGACGAGGTCGAGGCGATCCGAGCCGTGCCCGATCGGCACCGGTCCGACGCACTCCGCCAGCCCGCCATGCGAGCCGGCGCACCGCGGGAACTCGGCTGGGCCGCCACGTTCCTCGCCTCGCCGTTCGCCGGGTTCGTGAGCGGACACACCATGGTCGTCGACGGTGCGAACTGGCAGCGCCGTGCGATGCTCATGCCCGAGGTGGTCCCCGTGCGCGAGCAGATGGGTCGAGGACCATTCACGATGGGACCACCGCCGGGAGCGACGTCATGACCGACGAACGACCACCTCAGTGCATCCGGGTCGAGCACGACGGCCCGATCGCCGTCCTGACCCTGTGCCGACCGGAGTCCCTCAACGCCTGGTCCTGGGAATCGGCCCGACAACTCGGCACGGTGGCCGATGCGCTGCGCTTCGATGACTCGGTGCGGGCCGTGGTCCTGCGCGCCGAGGGCCGGGCCTTCTGCGCCGGGGTCGACCTCGGGATGCCCAGCGATCGGATCACCGGACGGTCCCCGGCCGAGAAGGTACGGAACTACTACGAGCGGTTCCGGTGGGTGCACGAGCGGTTCCGGGTGTTCTCGGACCTCCCGCAGCCCACCGTGGCCGCGATCCAGGGCTACTGCCTCGGTGCCGGGTTCGAGATCGCACTCATGTGCGACCTGAGGATCGCCGCGGACGATGCGCGCTTCGCCCTCCCCGAGGCGCAGGTCGGCGTCTCGATCGATGCCGGCGGCGACCTGCGCCTGGCGCACGAGATCGGAGCGGGCAACGCGAAGCTCCTCGCCCTCACCGGCCGACGGTTCGACGCCGACACCGCCTTGCGGCTCGGCGTGGTGCAAGAGGTCGTACCCCGCGACGAACTCGATGCCGCCGCATCGGGTCTGGCTCGGGAGATCGCAGCCAACGCACCCCTGGCCGTCCAGGGCATCAAGCGGACCATCAACGCGTTCGTCGAACGTGGGATGTCCGACACCATGCGGTTCGAGGCCATGAGCGCCGCGGTCGAGTTCGTCTCCGACGACATGACCATCGGGTACGCGGCCCGAGCCGCCCGCGAGACCGCCGAGTTCGAGGGGAAGTGAGGGGCCATGCCGTACCCGCGCGAGGAGATCGAGGCCGTCATGGTCCGGTACGTGGAGATGCGCGCCGCGATCGACGCCGGAACCCGGGTCTGGACCGACCTGCTCGAGTTCTACACGGAGGACGCGGTCTACATCGATCCGGCGTGGGGTCGGGTCGAGGGTCGAGCAGCCATCGCCGAGTTCATGGTCGAGTCGATGACCGGGCTCGAGGACTGGACCTTCCCGGTCGAGTTCACGGCGATCACCGGCGATGACGTCGCGGTGAAGTGGCTCCAGATCCTGCCCGGCGCACGCGCCGACGGTTCTCCGTGGGTCCAGTCGGGCTGGTCCCGTCTCGTCTACGCGGGGTCCGGACGGTTCCGGTACCAGGAGGACATGCTCAACATGGCCCACGTGATCGAGGACATGCGGGCCAGCGGGTGGCGCCCCGGTCCGGGATTCAGCGCGCCGCCCGAGGAACCCGACCGGGACATCTCGATCCCGGAGGCCTGAACCTCAGCGATCGAGGATGGCGGCCAGACGGGCGGCGAGTTCGACCGGCCGATCACCCTGGATCGAGTGACCGGCACCCTCCACGACGATCACCTCGGCGTCGGGGCGTCGACGCAGCAGTTCAGCGACATCCGCATCGTCGACGACGGGGGAGTCCGCGCCCCGGAGGAGCGTGAGGCGGGCCTGGACCGCATCGACCGCCTCCCACAGTGATCCGAAATCCGGGATGTCGGTGCCCTCGGGGAGGTGGTTCCGGTCGTAGCGCCACGCCCAGGTGCCGTCCGGGCGCGGCGCGGCGTTGTGCAGCACGCCACGCCGCAGCGATGACTCCGAGCGGGTCGGGTTGAACTGGATCGTGCGTTCGAGCAGCTCGTCGAACGACCCGAAGGACTCCGGGCCGTTCACGAACGACGTGATCGCGGAGGCCTTGTCGCGGGTCACCCCGGGGGTGATGTCCACGAGCACGAGTTCGGCGACGAGGTGCGGGTACCGGTGGGCCAGGCTGAGGGCGGTCAGGCCGCCCAGCGACATGCCGGTGACCGCCCGGGCTCCGGGAGCGAGTTCGGTGATCGCGATCGCCACCGCGTGGGCGTTCTCGGTCGGCCAGTACGCGCGGTCCTCGCGCCAGTCGGAGTGCCCGTGCCCGGGGAGGTCGATCGCCACGAGTGGGCGATCGAGCGCGAGCGCCACGGTGTCCCAGGTGTGGGCGTTCTGCGCGCCGCCGTGGAGCAGCACCATCTCCGGCGGGCCGTCACCCCACCGGATCGCACTCAGGCGGCGGCCCGGCGCGACCTCCACCCAGCACCGTTCGACCCGTACGCCGTGGGGCGGGGAGAGCCCGACCTCGCGGGCGTTGTCGTGGAGGAGTCCGAACTCCTCGTAGTGATCGACCACACGCCGACGCTACCCGCTCGGTTCCCGACCGGCGTGCGCATCGCTCGTAGGCTCGGGACGATGCGTCTCTCGCCCGTCGCCTACCGTCGCGTGACCGTGGTCGCCGCCGTGCTCGTCCCGCCCGCCCTGCTGATCGGCGCCGTGGGCGCTGCAATGGCCGCCACCCCCGGCGTCGTCAC
>JALRDW010000206.1 GCA_023262065.1 Acidimicrobiia bacterium
CGATGGTGGCGGCGCTGCGCGCCTGAACATTCAGTTGCCTGCGTCCGGCCCGAGGTAGGGGCCGAACGCGCGGCTGTGCCGCGCCTCGAAGCCCTCACCATCCCGCAGCAGCATGTAGACCGCGAGCCCTTCCCGTTCGGCGAGGGCCCGCCGCGCGGCGGCGTCCCTGCCGTCGATCCAACCGCCGGGCGCGCCGCGCGGCGAGCCCGATCGCATCAGCGTCCGGGGCGCCCGTGAGCACAACCTCCGGGGCATCGACGTCGACCTGCCCCGGGACCGCCTCGTCGTGATCACCGGGCTCTCCGGCTCGGGCAAGTCATCGCTCGCCTTCGACACGATCTACGCCGAGGGGCAGCGCCGCTACGTCGAATCGCTGTCCTCGTACGCCCGACAGTTCCTCGGGCAGATGGACAAACCGGACGTCGACTTCATCGAGGGTCTGTCGCCCGCGATCTCGATCGACCAGAAGTCGGCGTCCCGCAACCCCCGGTCGACCGTGGGCACGATCACCGAGATCTACGACTACCTCCGCCTCCTGTTCGCCCGCGTCGGGGTGCCGCACTGCCCGACCTGCGATCGGGTCATCACGCGACAGACCCCACAGCAGATCGTCGACCGCATCCTCGAACTCGCCGAGGGGACCCGGTTCCAGGTCCTCGCGCCGGTCGTGCGCGGCCGCAAGGGCGAGTACGAGGGGCTGCTGACCGATCTCGCCCAGCAGGGGTTCACGCGGGCCCGGATCGACGGGGACGTCGTGGAACTCGCCGACCGTTCGGCCGGTCGGCTCGCCCGCTACGAGCAGCACACGATCGAGGTGGTCGTCGACCGGTTGGTCCGGCGGGACGGGATCGAGCGTCGCCTCACGGATTCGCTCGAGACCGCACTGCGCCTCGCCGAGGGGATCGCGGAGATCGAGATCGTCCCTGCGGCGGGGGAGGACCCGCCCGAGGCGCTCACGTTCTCCGAGCACCTCGCCTGCAACCACTGCGGTGTGTCGTTCGATGAACTCGCGCCACGGAACTTCTCGTTCAACTCGCCCTACGGCGCATGCGAGCGGTGCGACGGGCTCGGCACCCGGTACGAGGTCGATCCCGAGCTCGTGATCCGCGACGAGGATCTCTCCATCGCCGAGGGTGCCATCGCCCCGTGGTCCGGGTTCCGGGGGGAGTTCTTCACCCGACTGCTCGACGCCGTCGGCGAGGAGCACGGTTTCTCCACGGAGACCGCGTGGCGGGATCTGCGGGCCGCCGACCGGAAGGTGATCCTGTACGGCGCGGGCAAGGGCCAGGTCACGGTCAAGTACAAGAACCGGTACGGCCGACGGCGGGAGTACCGGTCCCGCTACGAGGGCGTGATCCCGTGGCTCGAGCGCCGACACACCGATGCCGACAGCGACCGACTCCGAGAGCAGATCGAGGGGTACATGCGTGAGGTGCCGTGCCCGGCGTGTCGCGGAGCCCGGCTGAAACCGTCGTCGCTGGCGGTCACGATCGACGGCCGCAGCATCTCGGAGGTCGGCGATCTCAGCATCCGGGACGTAGCCGCCTTCTTCAGCGGGATCGAGTTCAACGCCCGCGATCGGATGATCGCCGAACGGGTGCTCAAGGAGGTCAACGACCGACTGCAGTTCCTGCTCGACGTCGGCCTCGACTACCTCAGCCTGAACCGATCGGCGGGATCGCTGGCCGGTGGGGAGGCGCAACGCATCCGGCTCGCATCGCAGATCGGCAGCGGACTCGTCGGTGTGCTCTACGTGCTCGACGAGCCGTCCATCGGGCTGCACCAGCGCGACAACCAGCGACTCATCGACACCATGGTGCGCCTGCGGGATCTGGGCAACACCGTGCTCGTGGTCGAGCACGACGAGGACACGATCCGCGTCGCCGACCACATCGTGGACATCGGCCCGGGGGCCGGAGAGCACGGCGGCGAGGTCGTGGTGTCCGGTTCGTTGGCCGATGTCCTCGAGGAACCGCGTTCCGTCACCGGGCAGTACCTGTCCGGGGTCCGTTCGATCGACGTTCCGACGTCCCGCCGTCAGCCCTCGGGCAACTGGCTCGAGGTCGTCGGGGCCCGCGAGCACAACCTGCAGGGGATCGACGTGCGGTTCCCCCTCGGCTGCTTCGTCGCAGTGACCGGGGTGAGCGGCAGCGGGAAGAGCACGCTCGTGAACGACATCCTGAACCAGGCGCTGATGCAGCGGGTCTACCGTTCGCGAACGGTGCCCGGGAAGCACAAGACCGTGCGTGGGATCGAGCATCTCGACAAGGTCATCACGATCGACCAGTCGCCGATCGGGCGCACCCCCCGGTCGAACCCTGCGACCTACACCGGTGTCTTCGACAAGATCCGGGCGCTCTTCGCCGGCACCCCGGAGGCCAAGGTCCGCGGGTACGCGCAGGGTCGCTTCTCCTTCAACGTCAAGGGTGGACGCTGTGAGGCCTGTGCCGGCGACGGCACGATCAAGATCGAGATGCACTTCCTGCCCGACGTCTACGTCCCGTGCGAGGTGTGCAAGGGCGACCGGTACAACCGCGACACGCTCGAGGTGACCTTCAAGGGCAAGAGCATCGCCGAGGTGCTCGACCTGCCGACCGAGGATGCGTTGGAGTTCTTCCAGAACCAGCCGACGATCGCCCGCCAGCTCCAGACCCTCGTGGACGTCGGGCTCGGATACGTGCGCCTCGGCCAACCCGCGCCGACGCTGTCGGGGGGCGAGGCCCAGCGGGTCAAGCTCTCGACGGAGCTCGGGAAGCGATCCACCGGACGGACGATCTACATCCTCGACGAGCCGACGACGGGCCTCCACTTCGAGGACGTCCGCCGCCTGCTCGGTGTGCTGCAACGGCTCGTGGACACGGGCAACACCGTGCTGGTCATCGAGCACAACCTCGACGTCATCAAGTGCGCCGACTGGATCGTCGATCTGGGTCCGGAGGGTGGAGACGGCGGAGGTCGGATCGTCGCCGAGGGCACCCCGGAGGACGTGGTGCGGGTCAAGGGCTCCTGGACCGGCCGGTTCCTCGAGCGCCTCCTCGTCGAGGGTCGCCGGTGACGACGGAGCGGTTCGCCGCCTGGTCGGAGCACGCGGGTTGGTGGCAGGACGGTTTCACGGACGGGGCCGACCCCGAGTACGTGGAGCAGATCCTGCCGATCGTCGCCGAACACCTCCGGGGGTCCGCGCACGTCCTCGACGTCGGGTGCGGTGAGGGTCAACTCGCCCGCCGGGCCGCCGCGGTCGGCGCCCGGGTGGTAGGCCTCGACCCGATCGAGGCCCAGATCGAGCTCGCAACCGCTCGGGCGGGTGGGCCCGTGTACCTGCGCGGGGATGCGATCCACCTGCCGTTCGCGCCGCAGACCTTCGACGCGGTGGTGGCCTGCCTCGTCTTCGAGCACCTCGAGGAGCCGGACGACGCGATCGCCGAAGTGGCGCGGGTGCTCGCACCGGGTGGTCGCTTCCTGTTCCTCCTGAACCACCCGTTGCTGCAGGCCCCCGGGAGCGGATGGATCGACGACCACATCCTCGAGGAGCAGTACTGGCGTGTCGGCGCGTACCTCACCGAGAGCGTGGTCGACGAGGAGATGGAACCCGGCGTGGTGCTGCCCTTCGTGCACCGACCGCTGAGCCGGTACGTCAACGCCATGGCCGACCACGGACTGCTCGTCGATCGCATGATCGAACCGCCGCCGCCGCCCGGGTTCCTCGAACGCGCGCCCGGTTACGCCGAGGCCGCCGAGTTCCCGCGGCTCCTCGTGCTGCGCGCCGTCCGGACCTGACCGGCGCCGGCCGCCCCGGCCGGCTCAGGTGATGTCGAGCATGCGCTGCAGCGCGACCCGGGCCCAAGCGGCGGTGTCGGGATCGACGTGGATCTCATTCACCGGTTCGCCGGCCACGAGCTGTTCGAGGCACCACGCGAGGTGAGGCGCGTCGATCCGGAACATCGTGGAGCAGGGGCACACGAGCGGGTCGAGCGACACGACGGTGCGGTCGGGGTGCTCGGCGGCGAGGCGCTGGACCATGTGGATCTCGGTCCCGACGCCGAAGATCGAACCAGCGGGAGCGGCCGCGACCCACTCGAGGATGCGCTCGGTGGATCCGGTGCGGTCGGCGAGTGCCACGACCTCGTGCGCGCACTCGGGGTGCACGATCACCTCACCGCCCGGGTACTGCTCCCGGAACGCCTCCACGTGCTCCGGGGTGAATCGCTGGTGCACCGAGCACCAGCCCCGCCAGAGCAGCAGGGTCGCGGCGCGGATCTCGTCCTCGGTCAGGCCACCCTGCTCGCGGCGCGGATCCCAGAGTAGCATGCGGTCCTCGGTGAACCCCATGTCGAACCCGGTGTTGCGACCGAGGTGCTGGTCGGGGAAGAACAGGACGCGATCGCCCCGATCGAGAGCCCACTCCAGGACGGCACGTGCGTTCGACGAGGTGCAGACCGCACCCCCGTGTCGTCCGACGAACGCCTTGATGGCAGCGGACGAGTTCATGTAGGTGATCGGGACGACCCGATCGATGTCGACGACCGCGGCGAGCGACTCCCAGGCCTCCTCGACCTGCTCGAGATCGGCCATGTCGGCCATCGAGCATCCGGCGTTGAGGTCCGGCAGGATGACCCGCTGGTGGTCACCCGTGAGGACGTCGGCGGACTCGGCCATGAAGTGCACACCGCAGAACACGATGTCCGTGGCGTCGCTGTCCGCGGCGAAGCGGGCGAGGCGGAACGAGTCGCCACGTGCATCGGCCCAGCGGATCACCTCGTCCCGCTGGTAGTGGTGTCCGAGGATCACCACTCGCCCGGCGAGGTCGGCCCGGGCCTCCTCGATCCAGCGCGCGAGCTCGTCGGGGGTCGCACGGGTGTAGCGGTCCGGCAGGGGAGCCTGGAGTCGCAGCATGGATTCGGCCCTTCGGCGCAGGATCCCGGTGGAGGCCGGCGGGGACAGCCTGGTCGCCCACCGCGGGGTTGTCGGCCCCGGGATCTCGTTGATGTGGCCGGGTACCAGGCCGGCCCCTGCAGTGTAGCGGCGGGTCGGACATTCTCCCGAGCGGTGCGGGGTCCGACGCCTCGGACCACCTTCCGCGAGGATGACGGGGTGCTCGAACGCCCGCCCGCCTCGTCGATCCCGGACGCCCCCGGTTCGTACCAGTTCAGGGATCGCGACGGGCGCGTCATCTACGTCGGCAAGGCGAAGAGCCTGCGGAGCCGGGTCGGCTCGTACTTCGCGCGGCCCGACACCCTGCACCAGCGGACCCGGCAGATGGTGGAGACCGCCACGAGTGTCGAGTGGATCGAGGTCCGCAACGAGGTCGAGGCGCTGTTCCTCGAACACAACCTCATCAAGGCCCACCACCCGAGGTTCAACATCGACCTCAAGGACGACAAGTCGTACCCGTACCTCGCGGTCTCGCTCGACGAGGAGTTTCCGCGGCTCTACTTCACCCGCGAACGCCATCGCAAGGACCGTCGCTACTTCGGCCCGTACTCGTC
>JALRDW010000053.1 GCA_023262065.1 Acidimicrobiia bacterium
ACCCGACCACCCTGCGCCGAACCCGACGACGCGTGCGCCTCGCGGCCTGCTTCACCGCCGGTGCCCTCATCCTCACCGCCTGTGGCTCCGGCTCCGGATCCGAGAAGTCGGATCGCGATCCGGGACGCACGACGACCACCACACCGGGCGAGGCGCGGGCAGCCGCATCGATCTGTGAGGCCGCAGTCACCGCTGCGGCCGTCGCATCGAGCGACCTCAGCGGCCTGGCGAACGCGCACATCGACGCGTTCAACGCTGCGATCGACGCGATCGAGGCCTGGGACTCGGGTGACCGCGCGACGTTCGCTGCGAAGGCGGCCGAGTTCCGGGCGTTCGCGGCCAACGAGCCGAACCAGACCGAGCGCATCGAGAAGGACAAGGAGACGGTCGCCCGCACCGAGCGCGCTTGTCGCAAGGCACTCGACGGTGAACCGATGGCGCCGCCATGTCAGAACGCGATCGACCTGCTCGCCGAGCACCGGACGCACACCTACGAGGTCATCGAAGCGGTCGACGAGCTCTACGCGGCTGGGGAGCGGCTCATCGCCGCCGCCGAGGCGAACAACGTCTCCATGGTCGAGGCGGCGATGAGCCAAGTCACCGTCGCAGGGACGACCCTCGACTCGGCGCTCGTCGATGACGAGGCGAAGTTCGATGCCGCCGATGCAGCGGTCGGCCGTTGCCTCGAGACCGATGACGAGTCGTCCAACCAGGAGTCGCGTCGGTCGTCAGTGGGGACGCCCGCCGGCCAGTAGGTCGAGCGCGTGCGGGACGCCGGGGAGGCAGATCGAGAGCGCCTCGACCGCGCCGTTCCGGGATCCGGGGAGGTTGATGACGAGCGCCGTCCCGGTCGTGCCGGCCACGGCGCGCGAGAGCATCCCGAAGGGGCGGTCCGGGGCGTCGGACCCACGCCGCACTGCCTCGACGAACCCCGGGGCGTCGCGCTCGATCACCGCTCGGGTGCCCTCGGGGGTGAGGTCCCGCGGCCCGAATCCCGTCCCGCCCGTCGTGACGACGAGACCGGCGAACCCGGCGGTGAGGTCGCGGAGCGCGCCGGCGACCGCCTCGACCCCGTCGGCGCACACCATGCGCCGATCGACGATCGCGCCCTCGGCCTCGAGGCGTGCGACGACCGCCGGACCCGAGGCGTCCTCGCGCACTCCGGCGGCGACGCCGTCGGAGACGGTGAGGACCCGAGCACGGAAGGCCACGGTCAGGTGGGCCAGGACGCGGCGCGGATCGCGTGGCAGGCGGCGAGCTGGTCCGGCGCCCGGAACACCGCCGAACCGGCGACGAGGATGTCCGCCCCGGCCGCAGCGGCCCGCGGACCGGTCTCGACGGTGATGCCGCCGTCGATCTCGAGCTCGACGGCCAGCCCCCGCTCATCGACGAGGGCGCGCGCCGCCGCCAGCTTGTCGAGCACCTCCGGGATGAACGCCTGCCCGCCGAAACCTGGGTTCACGCTCATGAACAGCAGGACGTCGATCTCGGCGAGGTACGGCTCGACCGCGTCGAGCGGGGTCCCCGGATTGAACACGAGGCCGACCGAGATGCCGTGGGCGCGGATGCGGTCCAGCAGGGGCCGGGGGTCACCGAGTTCCACGTGCACGGTGAGGCCGTCCGCGCCGGCGCTCGCGAACGGGTCGATGAACTCGGCCGGGTTGTCGATCATGAGGTGCACGTCGAGGTGCAGGTCGGTGACGCGCCGGAGGCTCTCCACCACTGCGGGACCGATGGAGAGGTTCGGCACGAAGTGGCCGTCCATCACATCGACGTGGAGCAGGTCGCAGCCGGGACGCACGGTCTCGACCTCGGCGCCGAGTCGGGCGAAGTCGGCGGCGAGGATGGAGGGCGCGATCTTCCGGCTCATCGACGGCGAACCTACCCGCGACCGAACCCTCGGCCGCGGTCCCACCGGTCGAGCGAAGGGGGCCACCGCCCGAGTCGGTCAGGCCGACGCGCCCGGAGGACCGCCCGCCACCCCGGACTCCCGACACCCCCGCGGTCGAGCGCAGCGAGACTCGCCGCGAGCGCAGGGCGCCACCGCCCGAGTCGGTCAGGCCGACGCGCCCGGAGCGAGCAATCTGAGGAGGAACATGCCGTCGGTACCCACGGCATCGGGACGCAGGAGCGCGCCACGGCCGTGCGGGATCCACGGGACACCCGGGATCCCGAGCGGGGTGAACGCCGGGAGCACGGCGGCCGCGTGTTCGTCGATCCCGATGGTCTCGGGCGTCGTGAGGGTGCAGACGGAGTAGATCAGCGTGCCGCCGGGCCGCACCATCGCGGCGGCCTCCACGATGAGGTCGCGCTGGAGCGCGGCGAGGAGCTCCGGGTCCTCGGGCGCGAGTCGCCAGCGCGTCTCGGCCCGTCGGCGGAGGACCCCGAGCCCGGAGCACGGCGCGTCCAGGAGCACGCGGTCGAAGGACGCCCGTGCGAACGGCAGCGCCCGGCCGTCGGCCACGAAGGTGACGACGTCGTCGAGACCGAGCCGGGTCGCCGCATCCCGCACGAGGCGCGTGCGCCCCGCGTACCGGTCCCCGGCCACGACGAGGCCGGTGCCCCCCATCCCCTCGGCGAGGCCGGTGGTCTTGCCCCCGGGCGCCGCGGCGACGTCGAGGACGCGCTCCCCCGGGCGGACGTCGACGGCGGCCACGACAGCCTGACTGCCCTCGTCCTGGGGCGTCGCGCGCCCCTCGCGCACCGCCGGGAGCCTGCGGGGGTCGCCGGTCCCACGCACGACGAGTGCGTCCGGCGCGAGGTGCCCGATCTCGACGTGCACCCCGGCGGCCTCGAGTTCGGCGCGTACCGTTCCGATGTCGGTCACCGCGCGGTTGACCCGCAGCGTGAGCGCCGGGGTCTCATCGTCGGCGTCGAGGATGGCGAGCGCCGCGTCGAGTCCGAGATCCTCGCGGAACCGGCGCACGATCCACTCGGGGTGCGAGGTACGCACGGCGAGCGCCGCGTCGTCGTCGCCGCTCGGCCACGGCCAGTCGGGCCCGAGACGTGCGACCGAGCGCAGCACCCCGTTCGCGTACCCCTTGGCCTTGGGGCGCACCCGACCGATCGCCTCGACCGTCTCCCCCACCGCGGCGTGCGCGGGCACCCCGGTGAGGAGTTGCTGCACCCCGAGCCGCAGGCCGGCGCGCACCGGCACCTCGAGTGCGTCGAGCGGACGGTCGAGGACCTGCTCGAGGAGGAAGTCGCACCGACCGCGACCCCGCAACGCACCGTAGACGAGTGCGGTCACCTGCCCGCGGTCGGCGGTGGACAGCTGGGCCCGTCGGAGCATGGACGGCAGCAGCACGTGGGAGAACGCGCCGTCCTCGATCCGGACCATGGCCTCGAGCGCGACGTCGCGGGCGGTGGGCGCGGGCATCACCACGGCGGGGTGCCCCGGTGGCCGGCGAGCCAGGCCTCGTAGGTCATGCGCGGCCGGTTCTCGGGCTGCACCTCGGTCGGGACGAAGCGGTCGTCCTCGATCCGACCGCGCCACACCTTGAGCCGTCCGCCGTCGTGGAGGAGCCACGCTCCGGGACGCGGGTTGCCGGCCCGGACCAGCCGGTCGGTCGCCGCGGCGGGTGCACCCGGGTCGAGTTCGAACTCCGCCACCGAGA
>JALRDW010000176.1 GCA_023262065.1 Acidimicrobiia bacterium
CCGCGCGATCCCGCGAAGCAGCGCGATCCCTCGACGCTCGTCTGGGCCTACAGCCCCGTCGAGGACCCGGCGATCTACGACGGCGATCGGGTGATCGCCGGTGCCTACGCGGCCTGAGGCTCAGTCGGCGGGCCGCGCCGGATCGGCGACCATCGGCCACCCGCCCGGCTTCCACGCGTAGACCACCTCGTGCTCGCCGTCGAGTGCGACCGCGGCGAACCCGATCCGCTCGAGCACCCGCCGCGCCGGCTCGTTGACGAGGTGCGTGATCGCGGCCACGAGGCGCAGCCCGAGTTCGCGGTGGATCTCCTCGCACACCGCGAGCAGTGCCTCGGACATGAGCCCGGCGCCACGGTGCGGCTCGGCGAGGGTGAACCCGACCTCGGCGACGTCGTCGTCGGCCTGCCAGAGGACCCCGATGTCGCCGATGAGTCCGGGCGCGTCGGTCCGCTCGAGCGCGAGCTGCGCCCACTCGCCCCGTTCGAAGAGCGGGTCCCGCATCGCCATCTCGGCGACGAGCATCACCGCCTCGTCGTACGGCCACGGCACATCCCAACCCTGGAACGCCGCGGTCACCCCGTCGTTGCGGTACGCGTGGAGGGCGTCGATGTCGTCGGCCCCGAACCGCCGGACCACGACGCGCCCGGTGCGGACGAGGACGTCCGGTGCGCCGGTCACGCGACCGGGATCCGGCGCTGCGCGCATGCGGTGAGGAGAGCGTCGCGCAGCACCGGTGCGAACGCGATCGTCCGCGCCTGCGTTCCGACCGTGGTCGACCGTCGGCGGAGACCGAGGGGCGCCTCGTCGTCGAGGCGCAGGATCGCCGTCGTGCGGGATGCGCCGAGACGCAGGTCCAGCGTCCCCTCGGGGAGCGGTCGGCCCCCCGGATGCACGGTGACTCCCACGATGTGCTCGCGCATGAACAGGATCGGATCGCTCATCGTCATCGGATCGTGCAGCACGAACCCGGCCGGCACGATCACGGCCCACCGACGGGACAGCGGGTGCAGCGACCGCACCGTGCCGACGACGAGCAGGGCGCCGACGAGGAGCCCGACGACTCCCGGGACCCACGCGCGCGCGGCGAGGAGCAGCGGGCCCGCGGCGACGCCGAGGGCGAGGAGCGCGAGCGCGAGCGGGATGAGTGTGACGAGCAGGGCCGGCGGGATGCGCAGCGGGTAGCGCTCCTCGTCACCGTACGCCGCGCCCTGGGCGCACCAGCGGCCCACCTCGGCGCTGCCCGCGAGGACCGCGGCGGCCGCGGTGGCGACGACGGCGAGCGCAGCGGCGCCGGTGCCCGGACGCCCCGACGCAGCGGCGGCCACGGCGAGCCCGAGGGCGATCGGCGCGGCGCTGCGCAGGGCCGTGAGCCCGAGGGGCCGCGCCACCGCGAGCGACGCCAGCGTGACGGCCCACGCGAGCGCGAGCAAAGCGACCGTGACGTTCCGCACGGGTCCCGAGTGGGGTGCGAGGCACGCGGTGATGGCGGGCGCAGCGGTGACGGGGAGGGTCACCCACACCACACGCAGCAGGTTCGTCCTCAGGGTGGTGCTCCGCGTTCGGGGTTGGGGAACCGACCTCCGTACAGTACGGCGCATGTCGTCCGGCCCGCACGCTGCGCTCCTCGTGCCGGGTCTCGCGACGGGGATCGGCAGCCTGCCCGGTTCCGACGCGGCGCGCGCGGTCGAGATGGTCCTCGCCGAGACGCCCCGCCTGCCGTTCGTCCCGCAACTCCCGCACCGGAGCCCGCGCGAGGGCATGCTCGTGCAGTGGCTCGAGGCGCTGCCCGAGGTCAGCGTGGCGGCGGACGGCTCGATCGCCGTCGATCGGGGGGCGGCCCTCGGCGACCCGGCGGTCGCCATCGATCCGGACTCCCACTCCGGCCTCGTCGCGCTCCTCGCCGCCGCACGCGGGCGGGAGGAGGAGTTCGGGCGCATCAAGCTGCAGATGACCGGTCCCCTCACGCTCGGCGTCGCACTCGCCGCTGCAGGGCTGCCGGTACCGCTCGCCTTCGCGCGGGCGGCCGAGTGCGCCGCGGCGTGGGCCCACCACCTGCAGGCGACGGTCGAGGCCCGGCTGCCGGGCACCCGGATGCTGCTGTTCCTCGATGAGCCCGCGCTCGTCCAGTGGGCGCGGGGCGACGACCCGATCGATCGGGACGAGGCCATCGACGTGCTGTCCTCCACCCTGGCGCGGGTCACCTGCGCGACCGGTGTCCATGTGTGCGGGGACGGCGATCTTCGGATCGCGCACGCCGCCGGCCCGGACGTGCTCGGACTGACCGCGTCGGACGCGCTCGTCGCCGAGTCCGACACGCTCATGCGGCACCTCGAGGCCGACGGCTGGATCGCCTGGGGGGCCGTGCCGACGGACCGTCCGATCGGGGAGTCGACCGAGGGACCGTGGCGCCGACTCGTCGGCCTCTGGTGCGACCTCACCCGGCGCGGGTGCGATCCGGTTCGGTTGCGCACCCACGGGCTCGTGACCCCGGCCTGCGGTCTCGCCGGGCACGGCGAGTCCCAGGCGCGGCGCGCGCTGCGCGTCGCCCGTGAGATGGCGGACCGCATCGGCGATCAGGCCGTCGCGGCCCGCCTCACCGTCGGGGCCTGAGCGCGCGCGAGCCCGTGCCGGTGTCCGGGCCGGTCGGTAACCTCCCCGACGTGCCGAAGGACGAACTGCTCGACGATGCGGCCGGCGCCGGTGCGGCGGGCGACGCCGAGGAGGTCGAGGTCCGGGTCGAGGAGCTGCGGGTCCTCATCCGACACCACGACGATCGGTACTACGGCCGGGACGATCCGGAGATCTCCGACGCCGAGTACGACGCACTCATCGACGAGCTGCGGGCGCTCGAGGCCGCGTTCCCGGCGCTCGTCACCGCCGACTCTCCGACCCAGCGGCCCGGTCGGGCGACCTCGTCGACCGGATTCGCGTCGGTCCGGCACCTCCAACCGATGCTCTCCCTCGACAACGCCACGGCCGAACGGCGGGTCGAGCAGACCGCGGAGTGGTTCGACCGGGTCACCGCCGAACTCCCGACCGCGATCACCTTCGTCGTGGAACCCAAGCTCGACGGACTGGCGATCTCGTTGCTCTACGAGGACGGGGTGCTGGTGCGGGCGGCGACCCGGGGTGACGGCGAGGTGGGGGAGGACGTCACGGCGAACGTGCGCACGATCGGCGACATCCCGCACCGTCTGGCGACCGGTACGCCGCCGACCCGGGTGGAGGTCCGGGGCGAGGTGTTCATGCGGACCGAGGACTTCCGTGCGCTGCGGGAACGGCTGGCGGGCGAGATCGCGACCCTGGAGGCGGCGCGTGAACTCGCGCGGGTCGAGCAGCGCAAGGTGCCGAAGTGGCCGGACGAGCTGCCGAAGACCCTCCCGAAGAACGCACGCAACGCCGGCGCGGGCGCGCTGCGTCAGAAGAACCCGGCGGTGACGGCGTCCCGACCCCTGACGTTCTACGCGTACCAGGTCGGCGTCCTCGACGGCATGGTCGCGCCGCCCTCGCACCACGAGCTCATCGACCTCGTGCGGTCGTGGGGCTTCCCGGTGAGCGACCTCGTGCGCACGTTCACCGACCGTGACGCGGCGCTCGCGTACTGCCGCGAACTGGAGGAGCGCCGTGACGACCTCGGCTTCGCGGTCGATGGGGCCGTGGTGAAGGTCGACGACATGCGCCAGCGCGAGGACCTCGGGTTCACGGCGAGGGCGCCCCGGTGGGCCATCGCCTACAAGTTCCCGGGCGAGATCCGTGAGACCCGCCTCCTCCGTATCGAGGTCGGCGTCGGCCGCACCGGTCGGGTCACGCCGTACGCCGTGCTCGCCCCGGTGGAGGTCGATGGGGTCGAGATCACCCACGCGACCCTGCACAACGAGGACGACATCACGAAGCGCAACGTGCGGCCGGGCGACACGGTCCGGGTGCACCGGGCGCAGTCGGTGATCCCCGAGGTCATCGGCCCGGTCCTCGACCTCCGGCCGAAGTCGGCCCGTCCGTGGCGATTCCCCACCCGGTGCCCGGAGTGTGGCGCGCCGTTCGTCCGCCTCGAGGGGGAGGCCAACACCTACTGCGTCAACGGCGAGTG
>JALRDW010000187.1 GCA_023262065.1 Acidimicrobiia bacterium
CAGTCGTCGTCGCGATAGAATTGCCGCGCGCCGCGCGCGGTGACCGTGTCGGGATAGGCCAGCCCCATCAGCCAGCGCGATGTAGAGCGCGAGCAACCACATGGCGGTGGCGTTGATCGTCATCGAGGTGTTCATGTCCTCGAGCGGGATCTGCTCGAAGAGCGCCCGCATCTCGCCGAGGTGCGGCACCGGGACGCCGACCTTGCCGACCTCGCCCCGAGCGAGGATGTGGTCGGGGTCGTAGCCGGTCTGCGTGGGGAGGTCGAAGGCGACCGAGAGACCGGTCTGGCCCTTGGCGAGGTTGGTCCGGTACAGCTCGTTCGACGCCCGGGCCGAGGTGTGGCCCGAGTAGGTCCGCATGACCCAGGGGCGTTCACGCGTCACGTCGTCATCCTCCGGGTGTCGGGCACCGTGTGGTGCCGCGCTCGTCTACTTGCGGTAGTCGTAGAACCCGATGCCGCTCTTGCGTCCGAGGCGCTCGGCGGAGACCATGCGGCGCAGGAGCGGAGCCGGCGCGTAGTTCGGGTCCTTGAACTCGGTGTACAGCGCCTCGAGGATCGACAGGCTCGTGTCGAGCCCGACGAGGTCGAGCAGCGCGAAGGGGCCCATCGGGAAGTTGCAGCCGCCCTTCATCGCTGCGTCGATGTCGTCGCGGGTGGCGACGCCGGCGTCCATGAGGCGGATGGCGTTGTTGAGGTACGGGAACAGCAGGGCGTTCACGATGAACCCGGCCTGGTCCTTCACCTCGACCGGTCCCTTGCCGCAGGCCTCGGCGAAGGCCCGGGTCTCGGCGATCGTCTCGTCGGAGGAGGTGATGGCGCGCACGATCTCGACGAGCGGCATGGCCGGGGCAGGGTTGAAGAAGTGCACGCCGCAGACCCGCTCGGGACGCCCGGTCTCCATCGCCATCTCGACCACCGGGAGCGTCGAGGTGTTGGTGGCGAGGATGGCCCCGTCCTTCACGATGCGGTCGAGGTCGTTGAACAGCTGCTTCTTCGTCGGCAGGTCCTCGAGGATCGACTCGATGACGAGGTCGCAGTCGGCGAGCTCGTTGAGGTCGGACACGCCGCGCACCAGCGCGAGGGCGGCGTCACGAGCGGCCTCCTCGAGGCGGCCCTTCTCGACCTGCTTGTCGAGCGACTTCTGGAGGCCGGCGACCATCGCGTCGGCGCTCGACTGCGACCGGCTGCGCAGGATCACCTCGAAGCCGGCCTTCGCCGCGACCTCGGCGATACCGGATCCCATGATCCCGGAACCGACGATGCCCACCCGCTTGATCTCGCCCATCGCTGCACGCCCTTCGTCCGTCACGTGCGGCGCGCTTCGAGGGCGCGCACCGCAAGGGGCCGAAACGTATCGGAGCGGCCCGGCGGGATGCCACAGGAGCGGCCGCCGGGGTGGCTGTTAGCGTCGGGTCCATGGCTGAGGATGCGGTGCGGGGCACGTTGGCGTTCGTGGGCGGGAGCGAGTGGTCGCCCCTCTCGACCGCCCTGGATCGGACCCTCCTCGAGCGGGCCGGCGGTGGCCCCGTCGTGGTCGTCCCGACCGCCGCGGCGTTCAACGGTCCGGCCCGGATCGGCCCCGCCGCGACGGAGTGCTTCGCCGCCCTCGGTGCCGAGGTCGTCGTGATCGACGTGCTCCACCGGGCCGAGGCGGAGGACAAGGACCTCGTCGCCCCCGTGCGCGAGGCGCGCTTCATCTACCTCGCCGACGGTTCGCCGCTCCACCTGCGCTCGGTGCTCAAGGACTCGGCGCTGTTCAAGGCGATCCGGGGCGCATGGCGCGACGGCGCGGTGCTCGCGGCATCGGGCGCCGGGGCGACGCTGCTCGCCGATCCGATGGTGGACCCGCGGGGCGGTGCCTACACGGTGGGGTTCGGTCTCGTGTCGGACCTCGCGGTGTTCCCACACCACGGCACGGCCCCGGCCCACCTGCTCGAGCGCTCGCTCGAACTGCTGCCGCGGCGGGCCTTCCTCGCCGGCGTCGACGATCACACCGCGCTGGTGCGCGAGGCCGACGGCACCTGGCGGGTCGTCGGTGACGGATGGGTCACCGTCTACACGCACACCGACGGACCGGTGGCGACCCAGGTCGGTTCCTACGCCGCGGACTCGGTGATCGACACCTTCTCGATGTAGACCGGATCGGTCGGCTTGTCGTTCGCACCGGTCGGGACCCGCGAGATCGCCTGCGCGACGTCGAGACCCTCGGTCACGACTCCCCAGGTCGCGTACTCCGGCGGCAGTGCCTCGCCCTGCGGACCCGTCACGATGAAGAACTGATCGCCGAACGTGCCGGCGGGCGCGGTGGCGGTCTTGGCCGCCGCGATCGCACCGAGGGGGTACGCGCCGGTGGGCAGCTCGCCGATCACCGAGGACGGCGCGGTTCCCGTGCCGTCCCCGCGCTTGTCGCCACCCTGGATCACGAAGTCCGGGATCACGCGGTGGAAGGTGAGCCCGTCGTAGTAGCCGCTTCGGGCCAGATCGACGAAGTGGCCGGTGGCGATCGGGGCGCGGGCGGCGTCGAGCGACAGCACGATCGTGCCCTTCGAGGTTCGCATCGTCGCGGTGTAGCGCTTCGACGGGTCCACGGTCGTCGAGGTGGTCGGTCCCGTGGTCGTCGTCGAACGCGTGGTCGAGGTCGGCGCCGCGGTGGTCGAGGTGGAACCGTTCGCCTCATCGTCGCCCGACGCACGGATCTGGGACCAGGCGAAGATCGCCACGACCGGGATGAGCACGAACGCGAGGTTGCGGTACGTGCGGATGCGCCGCGACCGCTTCTCGGCCGCCTCCTTCGCGGCCTGGGCCTGCGCGCGGTTCTGCTTCTGCCGCTCGCGCTTGTCGGACTTGCTCACGCTCGCTCCTCGTCGGGTCGTCGCGGTCGGGACGGGTCAGGCGGGGCCGATCACCGGGGTGCCGGGCCGGGGGTCTGCGGCGCCGGGGCGACGTAGGTCCGGCAGGCCTGCCCGCGCAGCGACGGGCACGCCGGGTACTCGGTGGGCAGCCCCTTCGGAACCTTCACCCGGGACAGGACGAGCCGGGAGGCGCGCGGGCCGCCCGTCACGACGGTGTTGCGCACGGGCTCGGTGTTCCGGATGGTCTCGAAGGTCCAGAGCGGACGGTTGCCACCCGGGGCCTGGACCGAGATGCGGATCTGGGATCCCTTGCGGAACACGTGCGCGACCGGGAACAGCGCGACCCGCATGCGGGTCGGCTGACCGGGCCGGAGCGCCTGGGCGTCGGCCTCGCGGTGCGTCTGGCGCGGATCGGTGACGGTCGACGTCCTCCGGTCCAGCTTGCGGTGGCTGGCCCGCAGCCAGCCGCTCTGCACGTACATCTCGGCCCCGTCGGGGCGCACCTCGGTGAGGGTCACCTCGACGTCGGTGTCGCCGGCGGTGGATGCGAGCGTCAGGTCGACGCTGCCCGGACCGGCGATCGCGATGGTGCGTTCGAGCGGCGGCGTGATCCACGAGAGCGAGGAGGCGGAGTCGAGCGGCACCCAGTTGTACGAGGGCGTCGCCTGCCAGATGCCGGAGCCGTCACCGGTGTAGGTCGAGCGCGGGCGGGCGTTCGGCTCGTAGTTGAACGAGAGGGTCTGGGCCCGTTCCGCCGCATCCTCCGCGAGCGCGCCGTCGGAGCCGAGGTAGAACACCTCGGCCGAGGCGCCGGGGATCGGCCACCGGGTGGCCGTGCTCTCGGCTGCGGGTTGCGGGGTCCCGGGCTGGGTCCCGGGCCGTGCGCCGTTCTCCCAGAGGATGCGCACCCGCGGTTCGGCCTCGAAGGACTTCAGCGCCGTGCGGTAGGACGAGAAGTCGCTGAACCGGTCCTCGGGCACGGTGATGTTCTGGACCCCGGTGATCGTGCCCCACAGTTGGGGGGCGAGGGCCCGGAGCTGCGGGTTGATCTCGGGGATCCGGCGGGCCACGTAGAAGTCGAGGAACTCGAGTTGGCGGGTCACGACCTCCGGGTCGAGCGAATCGGTGTGCGTGCCGTTCTGTGCGGTGACCCGCAGCGGCACGTCGGCCGGGAACGCCTCGAGCATCTCGGGCCAGTGTCCGCCGGTCTGCTCGTCCTGCCAGGCGCCGGCGATGAAGGTCGGCACCTGGATGTCACCGAGGAACTCGGCCGGTGCGACCGAGTCGAAGCCGGCCGGGTACCCGGGGATGCCCTCGGTGCTGTAGTACGGGTTGTCGCGGATCGTCTGCATGAGGTCGACGTTCTGACCCCGGAGCCGGAGGTTCGACGTGCAGGTCTCGTCGCCCTGCGCCACCCGCTGCTCCACCCAGCGCGCCCCCTTCGGGTTCGGCCAGCGGTTCTGGTCGAGGCGCTGCTGCGCCCAGTCCTTCGCGAATCCGTCGTTGTAGATGCCACCCGGGTACAGGGTGCCGCGGTAGGTGTCGTCGATGACCGACAGCGGGGTGATCGCCGCGAGGTGCGGGGGCTGGGTCTGGGCGACGAACAGCTGCGAGATGCCGGGGTAGGAGATGCCGACGAGGCCGACCCGGCCCGCCCACGGCTGGGCGGCGATCGTCTCCACCGCGTCGTACCCGTCGAGCGACTGGATCTGCTCGAAGAAGTTGAACGAACCGCCTGAGCACCCGGTGCCGCGCATGTTCACGCCGACGTACGCGTAACCCTGGAGGTTGCCGATGATCTGGAACGGGTTGAGCGACGCCGTCGGGTTCGAGGGGTCGTAACCCGAGTACTCCATGAGCACGGGGTACGGGCCCTCATCCGCCGGTCCCGGCAGCGACACGTTGATGCTGAGCTCGGTCCCGTCGCGCGTGGTGAGGTAGCCGTACCCGGCGTCGAGCTCCTGGTTCTCGTAGAGCGACTTCGGCGGCGTGTCGTCCGCGGCGTCCACCTCGAGCGGCTTCGAGGTGGTGAGGCCGGCCACGGCCACCCGGTAGCCGGTGCCGGGCGCGACGTCCCGGAACACGTAGCCCCCGAGGTCGTCGATCGAGCCGGCGTCGACGGTCCGTCCGGCCCGCTTCAGCGAGACCTTGGCGCCTGGTGTGGCACCGACCACGTACACCTGCTCGACGCTGCCGCTCGCGTCGACCGCGGGCTTCGTCGTGGCGGCGCCGGCCGGCACGGCGGTGAGCCCGGCGACGACGAGGGTGCCGGCCACTGCGGTGGCGGCGAGACGGTGGTGGAGTTTCGACACGGATCCCCTCCGGGGGCGACGGCGGTCGTCGGACCGGCGCATCGTTCCACACCGCACCCGGATGCGTCCCTTCAGCCCGCACCCGGGGCCGGTCCCGGCGGGGAATCGAGGCGGGTCCCGCCGGGGCGCGCTGGTACCGTCCCCGCCCGTGGGACTCGTGGTGCAGAAGTTCGGAGGGACCTCCGTCGCCGACCCGGACCGGATCCGGGCGGTCGCGGACCACGTCATCCGGACGCGGGCGGCCGGCAACGACGTGTGCGTGGTGGTCTCGGCGATGGGGAAGTCGACCGACGACCTCCTGCGTCTGGCCGCCGACGTCGCTCGGGAGCCGGCGGGCCGCGAGATGGACATGCTGCTCACGGCGGGCGAGCGGATCTCGATGGCGCTGCTGTGCATGGCGATCATCGACCGGGGCGTGCACGCGGTCTCCTTCACCGGGTCGCAGGCCGGCATCGTCACGGACACCGTCCACGGTCGGGCCAAGATCCTCGAGGTCAAGGGCGACCGCATCCGGGACGCCCTCGCCGAGGGGTCGGTGGCCGTCGTCGCCGGGTTCCAGGGCATCTCGACCGACAAGGACATCACCACCCTCGGTCGGGGAGGGTCCGACACCACGGCGGTGGCGCTCGCCGCCGCGCTCGGAGCCGAGGCCTGCGAGATCTACACCGACGTGTCCGGCGTGTTCACCGCCGACCCCCGGATCGTCCCGAAGGCGCACAAGCTCTCGAAGGTCTCGTACGACGAGATGCTCGAGATGGCGGCGACCGGGGGGCGCGTGCTCGCGCTGCGTTCGGTCGAGTTCGCACGCAACCACGGCGTGCCCGTGCACGTCCGCTCGAGCTTCACGTGGGAGCCGGGTACCTGGGTCACGAGTCAGGAGCCTTCGATGGAAGATCCGATCATCTCTGGTGTGGTCACCGACGTCAGCGAAGCCAAGGTCACGGTGCGCAAGGTTCCCGATCGCCCTGGTATCTCGGCATCGTTGTTCGAGCCGCTCGCGCAGGCGAACGTGAACGTCGACATGATCGTTCAGAACACGTCCACCGATGGCACGACCGACATCAGTTTCACGGTTCCCAAGGCCGACATGAAGGTGGCCGAGTCGATCGTGGCCTCAGTGGCCGCGCAGATCGGCGCCAGTGGCATCGTTCACGATGACTCGATCGCCAAGATCTCGCTCGTGGGCGCGGGTATGAAGACGAGCCCGGGTATCGCAGCCAAGATGTTCCGCACGTTGG
>JALRDW010000222.1 GCA_023262065.1 Acidimicrobiia bacterium
GCGCGTCCGGCCCCGGCCCGCACGCAGCCCGCGCCGCGTTGGGTCCGTTACACGATCTTCGGCGCGGTCGGGGCGGTGGTCCTCGCCGTCGTCGCGTACTTCTTCCCGGTCCGCACCTACCTCGAGCAGCGGCACCGCGTCGCGGTGGCCGAGCAGCGGCTCCGCCTCCTCGAGGAGCAGACCCGGGACGTGCGGGCGCAGCGGCGGGCGATCGAGGACCCGAGCGAGGTCGTCCGGATCGCCCGCGACCGGTTCGGCATGGTGAAGCCCGGCGAGCAGCCCTGGGCCGTGGTGCCGGAGTCCTCGGCCACGCCGTCGACCACGGTGCCGGCACCCGGCCGCTGACCGATCCCGTCCGCCGCCGGGCGGATGCACCACCCTTCCGTACACTCCCTCGGGTGAGTCCCCGTCCCGCCACCGTGCGCGTCCCCGACCCGGTCCCGGCGACCCCGGCCGACGTCGACGCCGTGGTCGCCCGGCTCGGTCGGGCCCCGCAGGCCGACTTCGAGGTGGTGGTGCGCACCCCGGCCGGCGACCCGGTCGTGCTGCGCAACGCCCCGCTGCTGCGCGACGGCACGCCCATGCCGACCCGGTACTGGCTCGTCGACCCGGAGTTGAACCGCCTCGTCGGTGCGGTGGAGGCCGAGGGCGGCGTGCGGGCGGCCGACGCGGCGATCCCACCCGACGAGATCGCCGCCGTGCACGCCGCGTACGCGGCCGAACGCGACGCCGCGCTGCCGACGGGCCACCCCGGCCCACGCCCCAGCGGGGGCGTGGGTGGTACCCGTCGGGGCGTGAAGTGCCTGCACGCCCACTACGCGAACCTGCTGGCGGGTGCCGACGATCCGGTCGGGGCCTGGACCGAGGCCGCGATCGTCGCGCTCGACCGACCCGTCGCCGAGGAGCACCCATGATCCGTGTCGCCGCCGTCGATCTCGGCACGAACTCCACCCGACTGCTGGTGGCCGACGTGGAGGTGCCCGAGGGCGGCGGTGCCGCCGACGCTCGGGTGGTGACCGTCGAGCGGCTCATGCGCATCACGCGACTCGGCGAGGGGGTCGATGCGAACCGGCGCCTCGCGCCGGCGGCCATCGAGCGGGTGGCGGTGGTACTGCGCGAGTACCGGGAGGTCATCGAGCGGCTCGGGGCGACCGCGGTGAGGGCGACCGCGACGAGCGCGGCGCGCGACGCGCAGAATCGGGACGAGTTCGTCGCGGCGGTGCGGGACGCACTCGGCGTCGCCCCGGACATCATCCCCGGCGAGGAGGAGGCCGCGCTCTCCTTCCTCGGGGCGACGGCAGGGCTCGACGCACCGGCGCCATTCCTCGTCGTCGACATCGGCGGCGGGTCCACCGAGTTCGTCGTCGGTACGACCGAGCCGGAGGGTCTCGTCTCCATCGACGTCGGGTGCGTGCGCAACACCGAGACCTACCTGCACTCGGATCCGCCGACCCCCGACGAGCTCTCGGACGCGGTGGTGGCCATGCGTGACCACCTGATCGACGTGGCCCGAGTCGTGCCGGGTGTGCGGGAGGCCGCAACCCTCGTCGGGCTCGCCGGCACCGTCGCTGCGGTCGCCGCGGTCGAGCAGGGTCTGCCCGCCTACGACCGGGACCGCATCCACGGTCACCGCATCACGAAGCGTGCGGCCGAGGCGGTGTTCCGCGACCTCGCCACCGAGTCCCTCGCCGACCGACGCCTCGAGCCGGGGCTCGAGCCGGAGCGGGCCGAGGTGATCGTCGGCGGCTGCATCGTGCTCGTGTCGGTGCTGCGCACCTTCGGCTACGACGAGGTGCTCGTGTCGGAGTCGGACATCCTCGACGGGATCGTGCGGTCCCTCGCGGCGGGCTGATCCCCGGCTCGCCCGTCGGATCGGTCGTCGCGTACGGTCCGCCGCATGGCCGGCGTCAGCACCTACCTCAACTTCATGGGCGACACCTTCGAGGCGTTCGAGTTCTACCGTGATGTCTTCGGCACCGAGTACCGCGGTCCGGTGCTGCGCAACCGTGACGTGCCCGGCATGCCCGACTCGATGAGCGAGGCGGATCTCGACGGCGTCATGCACATCGAGCTGCCGATCCTCGGCGGCCACATCCTCATGGCCACCGACATGCTCGAGTCGATGGGCCACGAACTGCGCGTCGGCAACAACGTGACCCTCAACCTCGAGCCGGACACCCGCGCGGAGACCGAGCGGCTCTTCGCCCGGCTCTCCGAGGGCTCGACCGAGGTGACACCGCTGCACGACGAGTTCTGGGGGTACTGGGGCACCTGCCTCGACCGGTTCGGCATCCGCTGGATGTTCAACGGTCCGC
>JALRDW010000225.1 GCA_023262065.1 Acidimicrobiia bacterium
TAGGTTGCGAAGGTCGTCCAACGAAGAGGAGCACATGGTGAACACCGAACTGGTGGAACTCATCGACGCCGGGCTCGAGCGCTTCGGCAGCCGCGACCTCATCTCGGGTGCGGAGGTCCTCGACTTCCTGCTCGACCTGCGCCTCTCGGCCATCACGCCCGACCCGCTCGCCCAACTCCTCGAGGAGGAGTCCGAGCCGGCCATCGGCTGATCCACCTCGGCCCCGATCCGGGGTCGATCACAACGGAGTGTCCGCCGGCCCGCACGACCACGCGGCCGCGCCCCGCCTCCGGCGCGATGGCGTGGAAGAATCCCCGCCATCGACGACATCACCCCCTCCCGACCGCCGGGCTCCGGCGATGACCCGGCTCCCCTGACCCGGCGCGAGCGGCGCCTCGCGCGCGAGCAGGCGCCCCGACGTGGTCGACGTCGGTTCCTCACCGCGCTGGCCATCGTCGCCGTGCTCGGACTCGTCGGCGGGACCGGATGGGCCGTCGTGGCCTACTGGCCCTCCAGCGACGACGCGGTCGCCGTGGACGCACCGTCGAGCACGACCCGGTCGACCACCACGACGACCACGACCGTGCCGCCGAGCACGACGACGACGCTGCCCGCGCTCGTCCAACCTGCGCCGGTCGTGCTCCCGCCCGTGCCCGGCGGTGTCGTGTCACAGGGTTCGACCGGGGCCGAGGTCGCGGCCTACCAGGAGCGACTGGCCGCCCTGCGCTTCGATCCGGGCACCCAGCGCGGCACCTTCTCCACCGACACCACCTACGCGGTGCACGCGCTCCAGAAGATGATGGGCGTTCCGGTGAGTGGCCGCCTCGGTGAGCCCGAGCGGGCCGCGCTCCAGAACTTCCAGTATCCGACGCCGCACCATCCGACCGCCGAACCCGACCGCACCGAGGTCGACATCACCAAGCAGGTCATGACGGTCTACGAGGGGCACCAGGTGCGCCTCATCACGACCATCTCCACCGGATCGGGCGAGCGCTACTGCTACACGCCCTTCTACTCCACGACCCGGGTGTGCGAGAACGCGGTCACGCCGGCGGGCCGGTACGCGTACACGTACTACGTCGACGCGTGGCACCGCTCCCCCCTCGGCCAGCTCTACAAGCCCTTCTACTTCAACCGTGGGATTGCGGTGCACGGGTACCCGAGCGTGCCGGTGCGCCCGGCGTCGCACGGTTGCGTGCGGGTGCCGATGCGGGTGGCCGACTACTGGGAGACGCTCGTCGATCAGGGCGACCCGGTGTACGTGGACGGGACCCAGGCCGCCACGGTGCAGGCCCCGAACGTCGTGAACCCGAACCAGCCGGCGCTGCCCGGCACCCGCACGGTCGGGGGACCGCCGCGGACGGCGTCGGGCACGCCGACCACCACTGCGCCGCCGTCGCTCGGCCCGGTCGATCCGACGCCGACCACCGTGGCACCGACCACGACGACGCTGGCACCGACCACCACGACCGCGCCGCCGACCACCACCACCACGCCCGTCGGCTGACCGCCGGGCCCGCCGTGCGACGGCCGGGCTAGAAGCCGGGGTCGGCGAAGGGGTCGTCGGCCCGGGTCTGGACCGGGCCGGGGACCTCGATGCCCAGACGGGCCGCGATGCCGTCGTAGCCGCCGGCCTCGAGTTCGTCGGCGAGCTCCGGGCCGCCGCTCGTCACGATGCGACCGCCCATGAACACGTGGACGACGTCGGGCGTGAGCTCGGTGAGCAGGCGCGAGTAGTGGGTGATGGCGAGCACGCCGAGTCCGTTCTCGGTGGTCATGGCCTTCACCCGGCGGGCGACGTCGCGCAGCGCATCGACGTCGAGGCCGGAGTCGATCTCGTCGAGCACCGCGTAGCCCGGGCGCAGCACGGCGAGTTGGAGGGTCTCGGCCCGCTTCTGCTCGCCGCCGGAGAACTCGACGTTCACCCCCCGGGTGAGGAACTCGTCGCGCACCTCGAGGCGAGCGGCCTCGGTGGCGAGGGCGGCGTCGAGGTCGGACGGGTCGACGCCGCGGGCGCGCATCGAGGAGGCGAGGAGGTCGGCGATGCGCACGCCCGGCACCTCGATCGGGTACTGCATGGCGAGGAAGAGCCCGGCGGCGGCGCGCCGGGAGGTCTCGAGCCCGAGGATCTCCATGCCGTCGACGGTGACCGATCCCCCGGTGGCCTCGTAGCCCTCGCGGCCCATGAGGACGTGCGAGAGCGTGGACTTGCCGGAACCGTTGGGGCCCATGAGCGCGTGGACCTCGCCCGGCGCGACCTCGAGGTCCACCCCGCGCAGGATCTCGGTGCCGGCCACACCGCCGCGCAAGTTCCGGATGACGAGGCTCACGGCACCTCCACGATGACGTCGTCGCCGACGATGCGCACGCCGTAGACCGGTACGGGCCTCGTGGCGGGCAGCGTGCGGGGTTCACCCGTGGCGAGGTCGAAGGTGGCGCCGTGCTTCGGACACTCGATCGTGCCGGCGCCGCCGTCGATCCCACCCTCGGCGAGCGAGGCCTCGGCGTGCGAGCAGCGATCGCCGATCGCGTACCAGGTGTCGTCGATCCGCACCACCGCGACCCGGTGACCGTCGGCGTCGACCCGGCGCGCGTCGCGCGCACCGAACTCCGAGACACTCGCGACACGCACGTCAGCCACGGCCGTCCCCCGGGTGGAGGTGGCCCAGCTTGTCGTGCACGGCACGGCGCAGCGGACCGACGAGTGCGGCGACCGGCAGGCGCTCGAAGACATCCTCGAAGAACCCGAGCACGATGAGACGCTCCGCCTCCTCCGGGGGCACGCCCCGGGTGGCGAGGTAGTAGCGCTGGTCCTCGTCGATCGGACCGACCGCGGAGGCGTGGGAGCACCGGACGTCATCGGCCTCGATCTCGAGGTTCGGGATCGACTCGGCGCCGGCGCCCTCGGTGAGCACGAGGTTGCGGTTGCTCTGCGTGGCGGTGGACTTCTGCGCCTCCGGGTGGATGTGCACGAGGCCCGAGTACACCGAGCGGGCCCGGTCCTCGACCGCACCCTTGAACAGCAGGTTCGAGTGGGTGCGCGGGGCGACGTGGTCCTGGAGCGTGCGGAAGTCGAGCATCTGGTCCTGGTCGCCGTAGTAGACGGCCACCTGCTCGGACTCCGCGCCCGGGGCCTCGAGGCGGGCCTCGCTGCGCAGCCGGGCGTAGGCACCACCGAGCGCGACCGCCGAGGACCGCAGCACCGCATCACGCCCGAGGTGGGCCCGCTGCAGGGCGACGCTCCAGGTGCGCGGGCCGTACTCCTGCACCGCCTGGTAGCGGACGTTCGCGCCGTCACGCACGATGAGTTCGACCACGGCGTCGACGAGGTGCTCGACGTCGGGAGACCCGAACCGCTCGAGCACCGAGACCTGGCTCGTCTCCTCCGCCACCACGAGGGTGTGCGGGAACGAGGCGAGGCCGTCGCCGTCCGACCAGTGGAGCACGACGATGGGCGCATCGACGACCACACCCTTGGGCACGTGGACGTACGCGCCACCGGCGAGGAACGCGTCGTGCAGGAGGGTGAACGCGTCGGGCGAGGCGTCGGAGGTGGCACCGAGGGTGCCCGCGACGCTCGCGTGGTCCAGCGTGGCGAGGCCACCGACCACCACCCCGCGGTCGGCGAGCGCGGGATCGAGTTCGTGGTGCACCACCCGGCCGTCGCGCACGACGACGAGCCCCGCCCGCTCGCCCACCTCGGCGGCCACCGGCCCACCGCCGGGCACCGAGTCCACACCCGGCGCCCCGAGTTCCTCGGCCGACATCGGCCGGAAGCGGGCGAGCTCGAGCTCGTCGATCCGGCTGTAGCGCCAGATCTCCTCCTCGGCCGTCGGCCACTCGACGTCGGCGAGACCCTCCGCGGCCGCGACCCGACGGTCTCGCAACCAGTCGGGACCACCGAGCGCGCGTGCGGCATCGACGGTGAAGGGGTGCTGCATCGTCATCGGGGGTTCCCGGTCAGCCGACCGAGCCCTCCATGTTGAGCTCGATGAGGCGGGAGAGCTCGACCGCGTACTCCATGGGGAGCGTCTTGGTGATCGGCTCGATGAACCCGTTCACGATCATCGCCGTGGCCTGCTGCTCGGAGAGCCCGCGGCTCATCAGGTAGAAGACCTGGTCGTCACCGACCTTCGAGACGGTGGCCTCGTGGCCGATGCGCGCGTCCTGCTCGTCGACCTCCATGTAGGGGTAGGTGTCGGAGCGGGAGTCCTCGTCGAGGATGAGGGCATCGCAGCGCACGTGGCTCTTGACCCCGTGCGCCCCCTCCTCGACCTTCACGAGACCCCGGTAGGTGGTGCGCCCGCCGTCCTTCGAGATCGACTTCGAATCGATGATCGACGTGGTCTCGGGCGCGGCGTGGGTCATCTTCGCCCCGGCGTCCTGGTGCTGACCGGCGCCGGCGTAGGCGACCGAGAGCACCTCACCGTGCGCCTTCGGGCCGGTCATGACCACGGCGGGGTACTTCATGGTCAGCTTGGAGCCGAGGTTGCCGTCGATCCACTCGACCGTCGCCTCGGTCTGGGCGACCGCGCGCTTCGTGACCAGGTTGTAGACGTTCGGGGACCAGTTCTGGATGGTCGAGTACCGGATGCGCGCGCCGGGCTTCGCGATGAGTTCGACCACCGCCGAGTGCAGGGAGTCGGTCGAGTAGACGGGGGCCGAGCAGCCCTCGACGTAGTGCACCGAGGAACCCTCGTCGGCGATGATGAGCGTCCGCTCGAACTGGCCGGAGTTCTCGGCGTTGATCCGGAAGTAGGCCTGCAGCGGCATGTCGACGTGCACACCCGGCGGCACGTAGATGAACGAGCCGCCGCTCCACACCGCGGAGTTGAGGGCGGCGAACTTGTTGTCACCGGGCGGGATGACGGTGGCGAAGTGCTCCCGCACGATCTCCGGGTACTCGCGCAGCGCGGTGTCCATGTCGGTGAAGAGCACACCGAGGGCCTCGAGGTCCTCGCGGTTCTTGTGGTACACGACCTCGGACTCGTACTGCGCGGTGACCCCGGCGAGGAACTTGCGCTCGGCCTCGGGGATCCCGAGCCGCTCGAAGGTGTTCTTGATCGTCTCGGGGACGTCATCCCACGAGCGCGCGTTGGCCTCGGCGGGCTTGAGGTAGTAGAAGATGTCGTCGAAGTCGATGCCGGTCAGGTCGGCGCCCCACTCGGGCATCGGCTTCGACTTGAAGATCTCGTAGGACTCGAGCCGGAAGTCGAGCATCCACTGCGGCTCGCCCTTGTGGGCCGAGATCTGGCGGATGATCTCCTCGTCGAGGCCCTTCGCCGTCTTGATGACGGGGTTCTCCTCGTCGCGGAAGCCCCACTTGTACTCGCCGAGGTCGACGTCGGGCGTCTCGATGCTGCCCATCAGGCGGACACCTCCTCGGCGATCCCCGCGTAGCCGGAGGACTCGAGCTCGTGGGCGAGCTCGGGGCCGCCGGAGCGCACGATCCGGCCGTCCATCAGGACGTGGATGCGGTCGGGCTTCACGTGGTCGAGGATGCGCTGGTAGTGCGTGATGATCAGCGCGCCCATGTCGGGGCCGACGAGCTGGTTGATGCCGCCCGAGACGATGCGCAGCGCGTCGATGTCGAGGCCCGAGTCGGTCTCGTCGAGGATCGCGATCTTCGGCTTCAGCATCGCCATCTGGAGGATCTCGAAGCGCTTCTTCTCACCGCCGGAGAAGCCGTCGTTGAGGGAGCGCGACGACATCGACTTGTCGATCTCGAGCA
>JALRDW010000006.1 GCA_023262065.1 Acidimicrobiia bacterium
CGACTGCACCGCGGCGACCGAGGTCGCGTGGCTGGAGCCGTCGAGTCAGGTCGTGCCGTACCTGAACCGGCTCGCCGATCTCGTGTGGACGATGGCGCGCTGGCAGGAGGGCGCGTACCGTCCGGCCCGCGCCGGCTCCGACGACTGATCCGCCGTCCCACCCGGGTCGGTGGCCGCCGACCCGTAGACTCCGCGGCGCTCGCCTCCGTCCCGTCCCGAGAGGAGACCCCGTGACCATCGCGTTCCGCGTCAGCGCTGCGGCCCCGGCCACGACCCGCACCGACCTGCTCGCCGTCCCGGTGTTCGCCGGACGGGCGCTCGGCCCCGGGGCCGAGGTGGTGGACGACGCCCTCGGCGGCGCGCTCGGGGCCTTCCTCGCTGAGGCGGGGTTCGAGGGCAAGGTCGGCGACGCCGTGCTCGTCCCGGCCGGCGAGGACCTCGCGGCGCGCTCGGTGCTCGTGCTCGGACTCGGTGAGCGCAGCGCCCTCACCCTCGAGACCCTCCGTCGGGCCGGCGCGCTCCTCGCCCAGCGTGCGACCCGGGTCACGAATGCGGCGACCACGCTCCTCGACGCGATCCCCGACTCGATGGACCGCACCGACGCAGCCCAGGCGATCGCCGAGGGCGTGGTGCTCGGTGGCTACCAGTTCCTCGACTACACCTCGAAGCGCAAGGCCTCGAAGCTCGCCCGGGTCACCCTGCTCGGCGGCGGTGGGGCCGGCGTGGGTCGGGCTGCGGGCCGCGGCGTGCTCATCGCCGAGGCGACCTGCTGGGCGCGTGACATCATCAACACCCCCTCGAACGACAAGGCCCCCGAGGTGTTCGCGAAGGCGGCGCAGTCGTTCCTGCGCGGACGGGGCGTGCGGGTCCAGGTGCTCGGGCCGGAGGAGATCCGGCGGGCCCGGATGGGCGGGGTGCTCGGGGTCGCCCAGGGTTCGGCCCGGCGGCCGCGCTTCGTGAAGGTCACTTACACGCCGACCGGCGCACGCGGCCCGGCCCTCGCGCTCGTGGGGAAGGGCGTCGTGTTCGACACCGGCGGGATCTCGATCAAGCCGGCGGCGGGCATGGAGACCATGAAGACCGACATGTCGGGTGCCGCCGCGGTCCTCGCCACGATGGCGGTGCTCAAGGACCTCGGGGTGAAGCAGCGGGTGGTGGCCTACGCCCCGTTGGTCGAGAACATGCCGAGCGGCACCGCGATCCGGCCGGGCGACGTGCTCAAGCACCGCAATGGCGTCACGACCGAGGTGCTCAACACCGACGCGGAGGGACGCCTCATCCTCGCCGATGCGCTGGCTCTGGCCGTCGATGACGGCGCGGGCGCGATCGTCGACGTGGCGACGCTCACCGGCGCATGCATGGTGGCCCTCGGTGACCGCATCGCCGGCCTCATGGGGAACGATGAGGGGTGGCGGGACACCGTGCGGGCGGCGGCCGACCGGGTCGGCGAATCGGTGTGGCCCCTGCCGCTCCCGGAGGAGTACCGACCGCTGCTCGAGTCCGAGGTCGCCGACCTCCGGAACATCAGCACCGGCGGGTACGGCGGCGCGTTGACCGCCGGCCTCTTCCTCGAGGCGTTCGTCGATGGGGTGCCCTGGGTGCACCTCGACATCGCGGGCCCGTCCCGGGCGGCGACCGGCTACGGCTACATGCCGAAGGGCGGCACGGGCTTCGCGACGCGCACCCTCATCGAACTGGCCCGGACCTACACCCCGCCGAGGCGCACGAAGGGCTGAGCGCGCCACGACCTCCCGCCGCGTCCGACCGCGGTCGGCTAGAACATCGCCGACGTCCGGACGACGCGAGGGGGACCGATGGTTGGTCACGGGAGTCTGCGCCGCATCGCGGCGGTGGTGGCGGCGGGTGCCGTCGGGTTCGCCGGGATGACGGCGATCGCGGCGCCGATCGGGGCCGCGGCCGCCGCGGATCGCCCCGCCGTGGCCAACGCGGCCCCGCGCCCGGGGGCGGCGTACAACGAGCTGACCGTCACGATGGTCGACAACGTGAACGCGCCCCGCACCGCGACGATCAACCCCGGGACCACGATCCACTGGGCGAACGAGGGACGCAACGAGCACAACGTCAAGCCGAACAAGGCCGGTGCCGGGTTCGGTGACGACCTCATCGGGGTGGGCGAGGAGTACCAGCACACGTTCGAGACCCCCGGCGTGTTCGGCTACTACTGCTCGTTCCACGGCACTCCGGGCAAGGGCATGTACGGCACCGTGATCGTGCGCAACGCGGACGGCAGCCTGCCCGCGGGGGCCGAGAAGGTGGACAAGGGCCGTTCCGGGCCGGCGGCTCGTGGCAAGCCCATCACGATCCGGGTACCCGCCGACGTCAAGACGATCCAGGGTGCGGTCGACCGGGCGAAGCCGGGTGACCTGGTGCTCGTCTCCCCGGGCGTGTACCACGAGGCCGTGGTCATCACGACCGACCGGATCGTGCTGCGCGGGCTCGACCGCAACAAGGTCATCCTCGACGGTCGCTACCAGCTCGAGAACGGGGTCAAGGTGATCGATGCCGATGGGGTCGCGGTCGAGAACATGACCGCGCGCAAGTACGAGCGCAACGGCTTCTTCTGGACGGGGGCCAAGGGGTACCGGGGCTCGTACCTCACCTCGACCCGCACCGGCGACTACGGCATCTACGCGTTCGACTCGGTGGACGGCTGGTTCGACCACGACTACGGCGCGGGATCGCCGGACGCGGGCTTCTACATCGGCCAGTGCTATCCGTGCAACGCGATGATCACGCACTCCATCTCCGAGTACAACGGGCTCGGCTACTCGGGGACGAACGCAGGTGGTGATCTCGTCATCACGAACTCCCTGTGGCGGTTCAACCGGGCGGGGATCGTTCCGAACAGTGGGGACGGCGAGGCGAACCCACCCGAGCGCGAGACCACGGTGATCGGCAACGTGGTCTACGACAACAACAACGGACAGACCCCGGCGATCGACGCGGCGAAGCTCGCGCAGGGCAACGGCATCCTGGTCGCCGGCGGCGAGGACAACCTCATCACGAAGAACCTCGTGTTCGACCACGACATCGGTGGCATCGTGACCGTCCTGAACCCCGAGAAGAACGTGTGGTTCCCGAACAACAACACCACGATCGACAACACCGTGCGGGACTCGGGGGAGGCGGATCTCGCGACCTTCGGCGGCGAGGGCAACTGCTTCGCCGACAACCGGTTCGCGACGAGCAAGCCGTCGAACATCGAACAGACGAACCCGTGCCCGTCCGGCACGAAGGGCATCGAGCCGACGGACCAGCTCGACCTGCAGAAGTACATCGACGCCACGAAGCCGCCCACGGTCGACTACAAGATCGCCAAGACGCCGAAGCCGCCGAAGCTGGCGAGCATGCCGAACGCCGCGTCCGCGAAGGCCGCCCCGGCGGTGGGCATCGCGAAGCGCGTCAAGCGGTGGATCGCCCAGGAGCAGGCGAAGGTCCGTACCCCCAGGACGCCGAAGGACCTGAGGACCACCCGCGTGCCGGTGCCCTAGTGCCCTCGTCCCCGGGAACGCACGAGGCCCCGGCGTCCGCCGGGGCCTCGTCGCGTGATCCGGCGGGTCGCCGGACGCCGGGCGCCGATCAGTGGGACAGCGTCGAGCCGTCGGCCAGCACGGCGTGCGGGAGGCAGTGCTGGTCGTACTCGGCGATGACGATCTCGCCCGCGTCCTCGCCGCAGGCGGGGCAGCGCGGATCGCGACGCACCTTGAAGGTGCGGAACGACTGCTCGAGCGCGTCGTAGGCGAGGAGGCGACCGCGCAGCGGGTCACCGAGGCCGAGGAGGATCTTGATGGTCTCGAGGGCCTGGATCGACCCGACGATGCCGGGAAGCACGCCGAGCACGCCGGCCTCGGCGCAGGATGGCGCGAGCTCCGGCGGCGGCGGCTCGGGCAGGAGGCAGCGGTAGCAGGGCCCGTTGTACGGGTCGAACACCGTGACCTGCCCCTCGAACCGGAAGATCGAGCCATGCACGACCGGGACGTGCTTGAGCAGCGATGCGTCGTTGAGCAGGTACCGGGTGGGGAAGTTGTCGGTGCCGTCGACCACGACGTCGTAGCCATCGATGATGTCGAGCACGTTGTCGGCCCCGAAGCGGACGTCGTAGCCCACGACGTTCACGTCCGGATTGAGTGCGGTGAGCGTCTTCTTGGCCGAGTCGACCTTGCGCTCGCCGACCCGGTCGATGTTGTGGAGGATCTGCCGCTGGAGGTTGGACTGGTCGACGACGTCCATGTCGACCACGCCGAGGGTACCGACGCCTGCGGCGGCGAGGTACAGCGCGGCGGGGGACCCGAGGCCGCCCGCGCCGAGCAGCAGCACCTTCGACTCGAGGAGCTTCTGCTGACCCTCCTCGCCGACCTCCGGGAGCAGCAGGTGCCGCTTGTAGCGGTCGCGCTGCTCGGTGGAGAGCACGGCGGGGGTGATCCAGGTGCGGCCCTCGTTCTTCCACTGGCCGTACCCGCCGGCCATGGACACGACGTTGGTGTACCCCATCTCGACGAGCGTCCTCACCGCGAAGGCCGAGCGCACGCCGCCAGCGCAGTAGACGACGAGTTCGGCGTCGCGATCGGTGACCCGACTCTCGACCTGGCTCTCGAGGAACCCGCGGGCGATGTGGACGGCGCCCGGGATCGTGCCTGCGTCGTACTCGTCCTGCTCACGGACGTCGAGGACGGTGACCGACCCGAGGCGCGCCTCGGCCTCCTCGGGGCTGATCTCGGTGATCTCGCTCTTCGTGCGGGCGAGGAGCTCGCGGAAGCTCGCCATGGTGGGACCCCTCGGGGACGGGACGGGTGGCAGGGACGTAAATCCTACTCAAGGGGTCAGGTATTCCCAACCCCGGTCCCGTCGCACCGGTCCGGTCGCCCGACCAGGGGGTCCCGGGACCCCCGGGATCAGCGCCGATGCGGGTCCGAGTGGTCCCAGTCCGCCAGGAGGGTCCGGATCGCGGTGAGGAGGATGAGCGGCTGGTCGAGCATGGCGTGGTGGCCGGCCTCCGGCAGTTCGACGACCGGGGCCACCCGCCCGAGCCGCTCGTACATGGCCTCGCCGATCTCGCGGGTCACGATGCCGCGCTCGGAGCGAAGCAGCGCGAACCGGCAGGTGAGCTGGGTGAGGTACGGGAGTGCGACGGCGCGGACCCCGCCGGTGAACTGGGCGAAGATCGTGCGGTCGAACTTCCACCGGAACCCGTCGTCCACCGGCCGGAGGGACCGGCGGGCGACATGGTCCATGACGTAGGGCAGGTAGTGGTCCTGGGGCGGCACGGTCCGGAAGCGCGCGAGCGCCTCGGCCTCGGTCGCGTAGGTCCGCTCGCGTCCGAACGCGTCGCGCACGTGGTACTCGCCGATCTCCGGATCGGGTTCGGTCACCGGTGAGTCGCAGATGATGACGCCGGTGAGCCGGTCGGGGTGGAGCGCCGCGGTGGCGATCGTCACGAACCCGCCCATGGAGTGGCCGACGACGACCGGCCGCCCGACGATGCCGCCGGCCTCCGCGACCGCGATCACCTCGTCGGTCCAGTCCTCGAAGCGGTAGGCGTCGCGGTGCTCGCTGTCGCCGTGGCCCGAGAGGTCGACCGCGAGGACCCGGAAGTCCGCGGCGAAGTGTGCGGCGACGTGGGTCCACCAGTGCGCGTTCGCGCCGCCGCCGTGCACGAACACGAGGCCGCGCCCTCCCGGTGCCCCCCAGGCGAGGTAGTGCACGCGGCGTCCGTCGACCTCGACCTGCTCGTCGGTGAACGGCACCGCGAGCGCGCGTCGGAACCACTCGGGGGCGCCGTCGGCCGGCTCGATCACCATGCGGCGAGCCTACCGATGGGTGGGGATCGGTCGTTCCGCCGGCGCAGCGCCACCGACGCGCGCGAGCAGCACGCCGGAGAGCAGCACGCCGAGTGCGATCGCCGGGGTCCACGGGATGCCGACGTACTCGCGCACGCGGTTCGGGAATCCCTGCATCCCGGTGAGCGAGATGACGAGGAACCCGATCGCGAGCACCGGCACCGAGACGACGGCGACCGCGTCGCGCCACCCGCCGTCGCCCGTGGTCGGTCGCTCGAGCCAGGGGATCGGCCGGTGCTCGAGCGGGGCGGCGAGGAGCACGACGACCACGGTGAGACCGAGGAACACCGCGACGTGGACCGCGGTCGCCGGCCAGAACCAGGGGTCCTGCGGTGCGGGGCGGTCGAGGCCGAGGACGTGCTCGAGGACCGTCAGCAGGATGAGCGCGGTGAGGTGCCACAGGTAGACCGTCATCGCGAGTCCGCCCATGAGGCAGGTGGCGACCCACGCCCGGGGTCGATGGCACCACCGGTCGAGGCGCGGCCACGCCCACCCGATGAGCGCGACCAGCCACACCGAGTGGAGCGCGAGCACGAGCGTGGGCGGCGCCATGTTCGAGATCGGTTCCCCGGGCATGCCGACGAGCGAGAGCGGGTACGGACCGATGCGTACGACGAGCGCGTTCGCGACGAGGGCGGCCAGCGCGACGAGGAGGAGGCGGGGCGAACCGGCCCGCGCCCGGACGATCGGCCCGAGGGTGGCGGCGAGCACCCAGACGAGGAGGAAGTTGAGGACGCCGATCCCCCCGGTCACGTGGAACCGCCCGAGGTCGACGACCGTGATGACCGCGAGCAGCCCCAACACTGCGACCCAGCCGCGCGCGGCCATGCGGCCGATCGGTCCGGTGAGCGCGACCACGAGCACGTACACGCCGAGGAACCAGAGCAACTGGGTCGACAGTCGCGCGAGCGGGCCCGCGGCGCGGGGCAGGGCCGCCTCGAGACCGAGCGCGATGGGGATCCAGATCGCGAGGTAGTAGAGCGCCGGGCGGGCGAGGCGGCGGATACGACCCCAGTACCAGACCCGCCACGGGCTCCCGGCGGTCTGGCTCGCGGCGTACGAGCCCGCGTTCGCGATCTGGCCCGCGGCGAAGAAGAGGGGCATGACCTGCAGGAGCCAGGTGAGGATCTTGAGCGCGGGCAGTTCGGCGAGCAGGTTGCCGAGTCGCGGGCGTCCGTCGTTCCAGGTCACGGAGGCCATGAGCACGTGGCCGAGCACGACGACGAGCAGCGAACCGGCGCGCAGGGCGTCCACGACGCGGTCGCGGGTCGGTGGGGTGGCCTCCGCCGCGGCCCGGGCGAGGGCGAGGGGTCCGACCCGGCCTTCGGTCATGGCCGCGACGTTAGGCGTCCCGTGGGTCCGGCGGGGTCGCCATCGGTAGCCTCCCGACCCGTGAGACTCGAGCACCCCGCACCATTCACCGCGCGCTGGCGATCGGTGTGGATCTGGGATCGGATCCCCGGCATCGTCGCCGAGACCGCGACCCGCCCGGTCCTCACCGACCCGACGGACCACGTGGCCCTGCTGCGACGCACCGTCGAGGTCACGTCGGTGCCGCTCACCGCCGCGGCGCGCATCTGGGTCGACGGTCGGTACACCCTGCGCGTCAACGGGGCCGAGGTCGCGCGTGGTCCCGTTCGTTCCGATCCGCGCCGTTCGCACTACGACGTCGTCGATCTCGCGCCGTACCTGCGGACCGGCGAGAACGTGCTCGCGATCACGGCGCGTCACTTCGGGGTCGCGACATCGTGGTGGATGCCGGTGCCGCCGACCTACGCGCTCGGGGGTGGGTGCGTCGCCGTCGAGGCCCTCATCGGCGACGACTGGATCGTCGGCGATCCGTCGTGGCGGGTGCACTCCGGTTCGGCGTGGAGTCCCGTCTCGGTGCCGGGTGATGTCGCGTGCCTGCCGCTCGAGTCCTTCGACGCGCGCATCCATCCGTGGGGCTGGGATCTCCCGGGATTCGACGACTCGGGCTGGGCGCCCGCGGTGCAGGTCACGCCGGTCCACACGGGCGGGCGCATGGATCCGCACCCGCCGAGCGAACCGTTCGGCATGCTGCGCCCGCCGGTGCGGATGGGGTACCCGGACGGTGCGACCCACCGGGCGACCGAACGGGCGCGACGCACCGTCGTCGGTGCGCCGCTCGGGCCGGACCCGGTCGCGCAGGTCCTCGCGGACGAGGGGACCGCGGAGGGCGGCGCGGTGACCCTCGTGTCCCTCGACCTCGGCCACATCGCCGCCGGCACGGTGGTGCTCGAGGTGTCGGGTGCCGTGCCGGGCACGACCATCGACCTCGCGGCCTCCGAGCACCTCGACCACGACGGTCACCTCGCGCCGCTGGGGCAGCACGCCGGGCTCCGCTACGTCTGTGCGGGGGGTGATGAACACTTCGAGTCGCTCGAGTCGATCGGCACGCGCTACCTCACGGCCTCGGTGCGCGTCCCCGACGGTGGTGCGGTGCCCGCCTGCTCGGTCTCGATCCACGACCGGCACCGGCCCCGGCCCGCCGGCGCCTCGTTCGCGTGCTCCGATCCGCTGCTCGAGCGCATCCACGCGGTGGGGCTCCGGACCGTCGACCTCAGCGCGCTCGACGCGTACGTCGACTGCCCGACCCGCGAGCAGCGGGCCTGGACCGGCGACTCCGTGGTGCACCAGCAGGTCGACCTCACGAACAACCCGGACTGGTCGATGGCGATCTGGCACCCGCAACTCGCGGCGCAGCCGCGCTTCGACGGCATGCTCGCGATGGCGGTCGCCTCCGACTTCCAGGCCGACGACCGCACGATCGTGCCGGACTGGTCGCTCCACTGGGTGCGATCGGTGCACAACCTCTGGATGTACACCGGTGATCGTGAGGTGGTCACCGAGCTGCTCCCGGTGGCGGAGCGCACGCTGCGCTGGTTCGAGTCGTTCCTCGCCGATGACGGCCTGCTCCACGACGTGACCGGGTGGCTGCTCGTGGACTGGGCCTCCTGCTACACGACGGGGTGCTCATCGACGGTGAACGCGCTCTGGGCCCGTGCGCTCGAGGACTACGCGGCCATGGCCGATTGGGTGGGGAACGCAGGGTCCGCGGCCTGGGCCCGCGAGCGCTACGAGGGGGTGCGGGCCGGGTTCGAGGTGTTCTGGGACGAGGCCCGGGGTGTCTACATCGATCACATCGACCGCGGGGTGGCGGGGCGGGCCGCCGCCCAGCACCCGGGCGCCGCGGCCCTCGCGGCCGGCATCGTGCCGGCCGCGCGTGTCGCGCGCGTCGTCGCCGGGATCACCGACCGGTCGCGGCTCATCAAGCACGCGTGGGTCATGGACAAGGTCACGGTCGAGGGCGGCGGGGCCGGATACGTCTACATGGTCATGGGCTACCCGGAACCGGAGTGGGACGCGGAGACCCGTATGGTCGAGGCCGAACCGTTCTTCCGCTACGTGGTGCACGACGGACTCGCCCGGGCCGGCCGCGCCGACCTCGTCGCCGATCGGTGCCGGGACTGGTCGCACTTCCTCGACCGGGGTGAGACGACCTGGCCCGAGGACTGGAACGGGGGGACCCGGTGCCACGGGTGGTCCGCCACCCCCACCCGGGACCTCATCGTGCACACGCTCGGCATCGCCCCGGCCGAGCCGGGGTACGCATCGGTGCGGGTGGCGCCGGCGCTCGGCGATCTCGAGTGGGCCCGTGCCGTCGTGCCCACCCCGCACGGTCCGATCACGGTCGAGGCCCACGCGGATGGTCGGGTCGAGGTGGACTCACCGGTCCCGGTGGTGCAGGGCTGACCGACGCGTCGGTTCAGCCGGCTCGCAGCGCGTCGACGAGGGCGGGGAGCACCTCGCCGAGCGGGTCCCGCGCGATCGCCGCGGCCACGCCGTCGTAGGGCGTCGGCTGCGCGTTGGCGATGACGATGGTGGCACCGGCGCCGTGCGCGAGGGCGGGCATCCGGGCGATCGGGTACACGCCGAGCGAGGTGCCGAGCGCGAGGAACACGTCGGCCGATGCCGCCGCCGCGAACGCGCGCTCGAGGTCGGCGTCGTCGAGCGATTCGCCGAAGGACACGGTCGCGCTCTTGAGGATGTACCCGCAGTCCGGGCACGCCGGATCATCCTCGCCGGCGCGCACGCGGGCGAGCGCGGCCTCCATGGGCGCACGGTACGAGCAGCGCAGGCACTTGACCCGATGCGTCGTGCCGTGGATCTCGACGAGCCGATCCGGATCCGACCCGGCGACGTGGTGGAGCCCGTCGACGTTCTGGGTCACGAGCAGCGTCACGCTCGTGAGGTCCGCGAGGTCGACGAGTGCGCGGTGGCCGGCGTTGGGCTCGACGTCCCACATGCCGTTGGTGGCCCGGGCGTGCCAGTTGCGTCGCCGAAGTTCGGGGTCGGCGAGGTAGTACCGGATGTTCGAGGCCTTCTCGGCGTCCGGGTTCCTCGTCCAGAGGCCCTGGGGCCCGCGGAAGTCGGGGATGCCCGACTCCGTGGAGATGCCGGCCCCGGTGAGGATCACGATCGAGCGGGCCCCCCGCAGCCACCCGGCGATCTCGTCGAGTGGGATCGGGTCGAAGGGGGAGCGGGCGTCGTCCACGGCATCGGAGGGTACCGGCGCACCGCCGCCGGACCGCGCCGTGCCGACGGGCCCACGAACGGAAGGCGGGACCGGGGCCGCCGGTAGTCTGCGCCGCCATGGCCACCGATGACACCCGCCGCACCGATTCCGGCATCGAGATCAAGCCGGTCTACACCGAGGCCGATCTCGCGGGCTTCGACCCGACGAGCGCGCTCGGCGAGCCGGGGGCCGCCCCGTACACGCGGGGCGTGTACCGGGAGATGTACCGCACCCGCCCGTGGACGATGCGCCAGTACTCCGGCTTCGGCACCGCGGCGGAGACGAACCAGCGGTTCCACTTCCTGCTCGGGGCGGGCCAGACCGGCCTGTCCTGCGCCTTCGACCTGCCCACGCAGATGGGTTACGACTCCGACCACCCGCGGGCCGAGGGCGAGGTCGGCAAGGTCGGCGTCGCGATCGACTCGCTCGAGGACATGGAGATCCTCCTGCAGGGTCTGCCCCTCGACGAGGTCTCGACCTCGATGACGATCAACTCGACCGCGGCGATCCTGCTCCTGCTCTACCAACTCGTCGCCGAGGGCCAGGGTGTCGACCCGGCACGGATCAGCGGCACGATCCAGAACGATCTGCTCAAGGAGTACGTGGCCCGGGGGACCTACATCTACCCGCCGCGCCCGTCGATGCGGCTCATCACTCGCCGAGTTCGAGATCGAGTACGCGGACAAGACCTCGCCCACGGTGGACGTGGCCTTCCTGGCACAGGACCTTGCCGCCGTGGCCAAGGCCTTCGGCGTGCCCGCGCTGGAGCAA
>JALRDW010000234.1 GCA_023262065.1 Acidimicrobiia bacterium
AACTGGTAGGCCCCGTTGACGTCGCCCGCCAGCAGCAGGTCCCAGCGTTGCTGGGCCCGCTGCATCACCCACTCCTCCGGCGTCGCGCCCCGCCCGGCCTGGCCCGCGCAACCTGCTGCCGCGAGCAGCGCCAGGCACAGCGCCGCCAGCTCAAGGCCCAACGCCCGATCGCGGAGTGAGCAGGCGCGGGACGGCGTCCGCCGAGTTCGCCGCCCGGATCCGCGCCCGCAGCGAACGGAGATGAGCACGACCCCCTTGCGGGGGCCGTCTTCATTGCGATGGTGGCGGGGGTGGGATTTGAACCCACGACCTTCGGGTTATGAGCCCGACGAGCTACCAGACTGCTCCACCCCGCGGCGTGCCCGAGACGGTAGCCGTGCGGAGCCCGGTCCCGCCAGCCGGGTGCCGTAGCCTCACCCGCATGCCCAGCGACCTCATGCTCAAGTCCATGAACGCGGTCCACCGCGCCCTGCTCGCCGTCACCTTCGGGCGCATCGGCTGGAGCGCCGCCGGCATGCCGGTACTCGAACTCACGACGACCGGGCGGAAGTCCGGTCAGCCGCGGTCCTGCATGCTCACCTCGCCCCTGCAGATCGGCGACACCTACGTGATCGTCGCGTCGCGGGGTGGCGACGATCGCCACCCGGCCTGGTTCCTCAACCTGCAGGCGAACCCCGAGGTGGAGGTGGCGATCTCCGGGAGGGCCAAGCAGCGGCGGCGGGCGCGCGTGGCGTCCCCGGAGGAGCGGGCCGAGATGTGGCCCCGGATCACCGCGGACTTCACGAACTACGCCGGGTACCAGGAGAAGACCTCGCGGGAGATCCCGCTCATCCTCCTCGAGCCGGCCGGCTGATTCGCCTCAGCGGCTCGCCAGCCACGCTCGCAGGCCTGCGGCGTCCAGCGGGCGCGAGTACAGGTACCCCTGCGCTCGTGCACAACCGAGTGCGGCGAGCCGCTGCTGTTGCACGGGGGTCTCGACACCCTCGGCGACGAGCCCGAGACCGAGGCCGGCGGCCAGACCGCAGACCGCGCGGGCGATGACGTCGGCCCCGGCGTCCTCGGTGAGTCGGGTCACGAAGGACCGATCGAGCTTGAGCTCGTCGACCGGGAGGTGCTGCAGCAGCCCGAGGGACCCGTACCCGGTGCCGAAGTCATCGATCGCGACGCGCACCCCCTGGTCGCGGATCGCGCCGAGCACCGACGCCGCATGGTCGAGGTCGGCGATGAGCGCGGTCTCGGTCACCTCGAGGCAGAGCGCCGAGGGTTCGATCCCGGCACCGGCGATGGCGGCCTCGACCTCCGCCACGAGTGCGGCGCGGTCGAGCTGCCGGGCCGAGACGTTCACCGACAGCGTGAACCCGGTCCCGACCAACCCGTCGCGGCGCCACGCACCGAGCGCCCGGCAGGCCTCGGTCAGGACGGCCCGCCCGATCGGAACGATCGTGCCGTTCGCCTCGGCCACCGGGACGAAGGCGGCGGCGTCGATCTGCTCGCCGTGGCCCGGCCGCCACCGCACGAGGGCCTCGACCCCCACGGGCACGCCGGTGGCGAGTTCCACGATCGGCTGGTAGGCGACCTCGACCTCGTCGAGGTCGAGCGCGCGCCGCAGCCACTGGTCGGTGCGCAGCCGGTCACGGACCTCGTCGCTGAGGGCCCGGTCGTACACCGCGAACCCGCTGCGCCGCACCCGCTTGGCCCGGTACATGGCGATGTCGGCCCACCGCAGGAGGTTCGGAACCGCGTCAGGTTCGTGGGCCACCGCGATGCCGATCGACGCCGACACGATGAGGCGATGGTCGCCGACCTCGAGCGGTTGCTGGAGCGCGGTGACGAGGTCGGCGGCCACTGCGGTCGCCGCGACCTCATCGTGATCGTGGAGGAGGACACCGAACTCGTCACCGCCGAGTCGGGCGAGTGCCTCGGCCGCCGGGAGCGCGGCGCGCAGACGTCCGGCGACCTGGACCAGCAGCGCATCGCCTGCGGCGTGGCCCATCGAGTCGTTCACATCCTTGAACGCGTCGAGGTCGATGAAGAGCACGGCCACCGAGTCTCCGTCGGCCGCGACGGCACCCCGCGCGCTGTCGAGCAGGGCGTCGAACATCGCTCGGTTCGGCAGCCCGGTGAGTGCGTCGTGGGTCGCGGCATGGGAGAGCGCCTGCTCGTACTCGAAGCGTTCGGTCACGTCCTGAGTCACGAGCAGCAGGGTCTCGACGCCGCCGGACGGGTTGAACTCCGGGGTCAGGTCCACCTCGACCCGACGGGTCGATCCGCCGATCGGGAGGTCGACCTCGATCGTCTGGGCCTCACCGAGTGCGAACACCGCGAGCGCGGCGGCCACGAGTGGTTCGGCGACCGCCCGGTCCGTCGTCGGCGGCTGGCCGACGAGTCCCCGCAACCCGGTGAGGTCGACCGGGAGATCGCCGGCCCGCTCGTTGGCGAAGAGCCGGGTGCCCTCGCGGTCGATCCGCTCGACGGCGAGCGGCAGTCGATCGACGAGTGCCCCGAACCGGGCCTCGGACCGCCGCAGGTCGTCGATTGCGATCGCGAGGTCCTCAGCCGCTTCGGTGAGGCCCTCGCGCACGACCCGTCGCTCGGTCACCTGCGCGAACAGCGCGGCGACGGCCTGGAGCACGATGATGTCCTCGGTGGTCCACGGCACCGCGCCGGTGACCGAGTCGAACCCGATCACGCCGACGAGGCGCCCGCTGCGCACGAGGGGGACCTCGAGGATCGCAGTG
>JALRDW010000088.1 GCA_023262065.1 Acidimicrobiia bacterium
GCCCGCGGCCGTTGGTGTCGCTGGCGTCGTTGATTCCTGCGCTGTAGCAGTCGTCAGGCGGGCAACGATCGGCGGACGGTGTAGCGCACGATCGTGCGTTTCGTGAGGCGTGATGCCGTGAGGTTGGGGCGCTCGTCGAGAACGGTGCCGACGACGCGGTCGAGCGCGCGACGTCGCCGACCTTCTTCGGCGTTGACCTCGCCGATCCAACTGCGGTGACCCGCAACGCGCACCGTGGCGTCGACCACCTCGAGGATGTCGTAGACGGTCCACTCGGTGTCCCACGCGTTCACGCGCACGCACAGCACCGTCTCGCCCCAGTCCTGGGACGTGATGGCGTTGACCACCTTGGCGCGGGCGGCCACCTTCTCGAGGGGCGAGACGGAGTCCTCGAGGTCGAGGAACACCATGTCGGCACCGAGGCTCGGACCCTTGCCGAGCATCTTCTCGCTCGACCCGGGGATCGAGAGGCAGGAACGGCGGGGCAGGTTCTTCGTGCGTTCGGACATGGTGGCGGAGCGTAATCAGCGCCGGCCGCAGCGCCCAACCGGGACCCGCCGCACCCGGTACCCTCGCCGCATGGCCCGCGACCTGCCCACGAACACGCTCGCCGAGATCGCCGACGGGGTGCTCGTCTGGCTGCAGCCCGGCGGGGAGTCCGGGGTGAGCAACGCAGGGGTCGTGGTCGACGACGACGGGCTGACCGTGATCGACACCCTCATGGTCCCGGAGCAGTGGCAGCCCTTCGCCGCGGCGGTGAACGCCCTCGGCCCGCCCGTCCGGAGGGTCGTGCTCACCCACGCCCACATCGACCACGTCGGCGGGACGGCCGCGTTCCGCAACGCGATGGTGCTCGGCTCGCCGGTCACGAGCGAGCTCCTCGACCAGACCATGCCGTTGGACGCCTACAAGGCGTTCATGCCCGCCTTCGTCGACGGGTTCGACGAACTGGCGGCGATCGGGACGCGACCGGTGAGCCACATCGTCGACGACGCCGCTGCACTCACCCCGCGGATCGAGCTGCTCCCCGCCGCCGGCCACACCGCGGGGGACGTCATGGTGCTCGTCCCGGAGGCCGATGTGCTCTTCGCGGGCGACCTCTGCTTCTTCGGCGTGACGCCACTCGCGTTCCAGGGCGACGTCGTGCAGTGGGCCGCCGTGCTCGACGCCGTGGCCGACCTCGCCGAGATCATCGTGCCCGGGCACGGACCGGTGGGCGGCGAGGACGAGGTGCGTGCGCTGCAGGGCTACCTGCAGGCCTGCGTGGATGCGGCCGGCGATCCGGCGGCGATCCCGGCCGGGCCGTGGGACGGGTGGCTCGAACGGGCCGATCGCGACGCGATCAACGTCGAGCGGGCGGCGATGCTGGCGGCGGGTGAGGATCCACTCGCCTTCCCGCCGGCGATGCTGCGGGCCCTCGGGCTCGGCTGAGTCGACCGAGGGGTCAGTACAGCCCCCCGAGCTTGGTGTGGTCCCAGGAGACGACCTTCTCCGGCGTGATGCGCACGCCGAACCGCTTCGCACCCATCGCGCGCACGCCCTCACGGGTGGCCTCGTCGTTGATCGGCCCCCAGTACTTCTCGAAGACGGCCTCGCCGATCTCGTTCACCGGGTCCCGATCCTCCTGGATGACGGCCCGGCCGGAGATGGTGACGCCGCGGAGCTCGCCGTAGTCCGCACCGTCCGCACACAGCACGGTGACCCGGGGGTCACGCTGGAGGTTGACGATCTTCTGGCTCCGGCCGTAGGTCCAGAAGCAGATGTCGCCGTCGAGCACCGTGAACCACATCGTGACGAGGTGCGGGCTGCCGTCGGCGTTGATCGAGGCGACCTGGAGGTCCCGCTGGTCCGCGAGGTAGGCGGCGACCTCGTCGTCGGTCATGCGGATGAGTTCGCGTCGGCTCACCGGGGCTCCTCGGGTCGGGCCGGACCCACGACGTCCGGGGGCGGCAGGAGCCGGAGCCTACCGACGCCCGCGCGGTATCGTCCCCGGCCGTGGCCACCAATCCCGATCCGCAGACCCCACTCACGACGCTCGCCGGCGACGTCCGGTCGATCGACGACTGGACGACGACCTTCCACCTCTGCCTCATCGTGCTGCCGGACCAGATGGAGGCGCGCTCCTTCCTGCCCGTGGCCGATCGGATCTTCAAGGTGTTCGGCGACGCCGACTGCCACACCGCGCTCGTCGTGCCGTCGACCGCCGCCATCGCCCGCCGCATCCTCGGCGACCACGGGGAGCGGAACCTGACCTTCGTCGACCCGGACCGGGTCCTCGTCGATGCGCTCGGCCTCACGGCACTGCCGGCGCTCGTCCACATCCGTCAGGACACCTCGGTCGGTGCCGCCGCCGAGGGGTGGGACGCCACCGAGTGGCAACGGGTCGCCGACTCGCTCGCCACGGCGATGGCCTGGTCGGCCCCCGAACTCGTCTGAGGCCCCCGGCGTCACCATCGGGAGGGCGCCGGGCCCCATCGGAGCCGGTCCGGACCCCGCCGAGCCCCGCCCCGGGAGCCGGTACCGGACACCCTGTCCGCCGCCCCGCAGCCATGCTGGATTCCGGCCCCGCACTCCCGCGAACTGCGCGAATCGTGCACCGGTAAAGGCGCAGGTCAGGGCGAGATTGGCCCCCGGCGTCGCATCCGGGGGGTCCGTCCGCGTAGGGTCTGGGGGCCGACAGCAATCGAGTTCGTGTTGTCGCGCGCTCGTCCTACCGCTGTGCAATCCGTGTTCAGCAAGGACCAACCGAGGCCCCGAGCCAACGCCCGAGACCAGAGGACGGCCCCCACATGAACCTCCGGAAGAAGATCCTTCCCCTCACCGCGATCGCCATGAGCACCCTGCTCGGCGTCGCCACCGCCGCCGAGGCGGCCCCCATCGACGCGAAGCGCCGCCAGGCCGCCGCCCTCGAGGCGTCGATCTCGGCGAACGGCGCCCGCATCAGCGCCCTCGCCGAGCAGCTCAACGGTGCCCGGTACCGGGTGACCCAGGCGCAGGCCGGCATCGCCGAGGCCCAGCGTCGCACCGAGGCCGCCCAGAACGAGACCAATCGGATCAAGGCGTTGCTCTCGACCCGGGCCGCCACGATCTACAAGGGCGCGACCACCGGATCGCCGCTCCAGGCCACGAACGTCAAGAAGGTCAACGAGATCGGCATCCGATCGAAGTACGCGTCGGCCGCCGCGACCCACGACGACGCCCTCCTCGAGATGCTCCAGCGCTCCCGCGAGGCCCTCGCGGTCCAGAAGGCCGCCCTCGAGCGCCAGAAGGCCGCCGCCGCGGCCGAGCGCGACCGGGTCGATGCGGCCAAGGCGCAGGTCGCTGCGGCGAACGCCCAGCAGCAGCGCCTCCTCGGGCAGGTGAAGGGCGAGATCGCGACCCTCGTCGCCCAGGAGGCCGCACGCCGTGAGGCGGCGGCCCGGGCGGCGGCCCTCCGCAGCGTCGCCCCGACCACCGCCCGTGCCGGTGCCCAGGCGCCGCGGGGTCGCACCGGCAACCCCGAACTGTTCCCGAACATCCCGGCCCCCTCGCCGCGGGCGGCCGCGGCGATTGCGTTCGCCCGGGCCCAGCTCGGCAAGCCGTACCGCTACGCGACCTCGGGACCGAACACCTACGACTGCTCGGGCCTCACGATGGCGGCCTGGCGGGCGGCCGGTGTGAGCCTCCCGCACTTCTCGGGTGCCCAGTACCGGATGCTCCCGCACGTGCCCCTGAGCGCGATCCAGCCGGGCGACCTCGTGTTCTACGGCCCCAACGGGTCGAACCACGTGTCGCTCTACATCGGTGGCGGCATGGTGATCACCGCGCCCCAGACCGGTGACGTCGTGAAGATCTCGCCGCTGCGCCCGCCGATGGGCGTCGGCCGCCCGGGCTGATCCGAGCCCCCGCAGGGGACCACCTATCCGAACCGAGGGCCCGGCCGCAGGCCGGGCCCTCGTCGCGGGTGGGGTCGGGGGCGGTGCGGGTCAGGGGATGACGAGCATGCCGAGGTCGCCCTCGATCTGGGGTCGCGGCTTGGCCCCCTGGGACATCCGCTCGAGACGTCCGTTGCGGAACAGCGCGATGAGCGGGATCGACTGGATGCCGTACTCCTGCGCGAGCGCCGGCTCCTCGTCGATGTTGACCTTCACCACCCGGTAGGCGCCCTCCCGCATGACCGCGATCTGCTCGACGATCGGCGAGACCTGCCGACAGGGCTGGCACCACGGGGCCCAGAAGTCGACGATCACCGGGAGCGGGCTGCGGAGCACCTCCTCGGCGAAGGTCGCGGTCGTCACCCGCCCGACCGGACCCTGCGGGGGATCGGCCGGCACCGGTGTCGACGGCGACTCCCCGGCCTCGACCGCGGTGAGCCAGGCCCGCGCGGCGTGCAGGCCCTCCATCGCGACCCCATGACCCATGGGGAACTCGACGTAGGTGGTCGGCACGCGGCGGGCCTCGAGGTCCCGGGCGAGGGCCCGGGCCCGGTCGACCGCGACCACGGGGTCCTCGCTGCCGTGCTCGATGAGCACCGGCAGCCGTGTGATCGCCTCGTCGTCGACCGGGACCGGCAACGGCGGGCCGGGCAGCGCCGGGCTGAGCGCGAGCACCCCCCGCGGGGTCGCTCGGTCCGCGTGGAGGCCGAGCGCGAGCGCCAGGCCCGCACCCTGGGAGAACCCGCCGAGGATCGCCGCCGACCGGTCGACCCCGTGCTCGAGGCATGCGGCGTCGAGGACCCCGTCGAGGGCGGCCAACGATGCGGCGAACCGGTCGAGGTCGGGCGCACCGTCGGGTCCCCAGGTGTACCAGGCGTACCCGGGTGTGCCGGGCACGGCGAGCGGGCCGCGGGGCAGGACGACCGCGTACTCGCCGTCCGGGTCGAGGTACGGGAGCAGGCCGGCGAGGTCACGCTCGTCCGCGCCGAAACCGTGGACGAGCAGGAGGAGGCGCTGGGCCGTCGGCGGAGCGACGACCTCGACGTGGAGATCGGTCATGCGCCGAGCCTACGAGCCGCGCCGGGGCCCGGGCCCGGACGCGTTCGCCCACCGGGGGACGACCGTGCCAACATCGGCCGCGCCCGGCACCCGGCCCGCGGCGGATGAGGAGGGCGTTCGATGCGGCTCGGCGTGAACTTCGGCTACCAGGACTGGGGCGCGAACCTCGTGGGCGCGGTCTCCATGGCCAAGGAGGCCGACGCGCTCGGCTACTCGTCCGGATGGACCGCCGAGGCCTACGGCACCGACGCCGTCACCCCCCTCACGTGGATGCTCGCCCAGACCGAGCGCATGTCGTTCGGCCCGGCGATCATGCAGATGCCGGCCCGCACCCCGGCGATGACCGCGATGACCGCGGCGACGCTCGACCTCATGAGCGGTGGGCGCTTCCTCCTCGGTCTCGGTCTCTCGGGCCCGCAGGTCGTCGAGGGCTGGCACGGCCAGGCCTACGGGAAGCCGCTCACGAAGACACGCGAGTACGTCGAGATCGTGCGGACGATCCTCGCCCGCGAGGCCCCGCTCGAGCACCACGGTCCGCACTACGACATCCCCTACACCGGACCCGACGCGACCGGGCTCGGCAAGCCGCTCAAGCTCATCGTGCACCCGCGCCGTCCCGACATCCCGATCTACCTCGCGTCGATCGGCGAGAAGAACGTCGAGCTCACCGCGGAGATCGCCGACGGCTGGCTCCCCATCTTCTTCTCCCCCGAGCGGTACCGCGAGGCCTTCGGGCCGTCGATCGAGGCGGGGCTGGCCAAGGCCGGGAACGGCAAGACGCTCGCCGACTTCGACATCGCGCCGACCGTCACCGTCATCGTCGGTGACGACATCGAACTGCTGCGCAGCTTCGTGAAGCCGATGATCGCCCTCTACGTCGGCGGCATGGGTGCGCGCGGCAGGAACTTCTACAACGCGCTGGCCTGCCGGTACGGCTACGAGGCCGCGGCCACCGAGATCCAGGACCTCTACCTCGACGGGAAGAAGAAGGAGGCCACGGCCGCCGTTCCCGACGAACTGGTGGACGAGGTCGCCCTCATCGGTCCCAAGGAGCGCATCCGGGACCGGATCGACGCGTGGAAGGAGTCGGGGGTCGGCACGATGATCGTCGGCGCCCAGCAGCCCGAGGCGCTGCGCGTCATGGCCGAACTCTGCCTGTAGGTCCGCCATGACCCTGCGCGCGGTCCTCTTCGACCTCGGCGGGGTCGTGTTCCCCTCCCCCTTCGACGCGTTCGACGCCTACGAGCACGAGGTCGGACTGCCCGCCGGATTCGTGCGGCGTGTCATCGCGCACAGCGCCGAGGCCGGCGCGTGGGAGCGGCTCGAGCGATCCGAGGTGACCTTCGAGGAGTTCTGCGCGCAGCTCGAGGACGAGGCGCGCGCCTTCGGCGGCGACATCGACGCGCGCCGGCTCATGGGGGTCGTCAGCCGCGGGCTCGGACCCCGACCCGAGATGGTGGCGGCGATCGGCGCGATCCGGGACGCGGGGTACGCGATCGGTGCGCTCACCAACAACTGGGCACCCGAGGGCGAACCCACCGACGGTGCACCCCACTCGCTCGGCCACGTGGGCCTCTTCGACGTGATCGTGGAGTCCGCGATCGAGGGGCTGCGCAAGCCCGATCCGCGCATCTACGAGCTCACCTGCGATCGCCTCGGGGTCGCACCGCACGAGGTCGTGTTCCTCGACGACCTCGGCATCAACCTCAAGCCGGCCCGCGCCATGGGGATGACCACCATCAAGGTCACGGACCCGCAGGTCGCGCTCACCGAGCTCGGCGAGGTGCTCGGACTCGATCTCCTCGGCGCGTGAGGGTCCCG
>JALRDW010000091.1 GCA_023262065.1 Acidimicrobiia bacterium
GTCGGTGACGGCGTCGCTCGTTCCGACCGCGTTGACCGATCGCACCTCCACGTCGCAGGTCGAACCCGCACCGCAGGTGATCGTGCGCGAGGTCCCCGTGGTTCCGGTGTTCGACCAGGCCGAGAACGTCACCCCGGCGTCCGTCGAGTACCGCGTCGAGTACTCGGTCAGGGCCGGCGTCCCGAGGTTCGTCGGCGCATCCCAGGTCACGTCCACGGTGCCCGAGGTCGTGCCCGTCGCGACCGCCACGTTCTCCGGCGCACCCGGCACCTCCGCCGCGTCACCCGTGTCCGACGCACTTGCGCTCGTCCCGATGGTGTTGACGGCCCGGACCTCGACCACACACGTCGAACCCGCACCGCAGGTGATCGTGCGCGAGGTCCCCGTGGTCCCGGTGTTCGACCAGGCCGAGAACGTCACCCCGGCGTCCGTCGAGTACCGCGTCTGGTACTGGGTGAGCGGGGGCGTGCCGAGGTTGGCCGGCGCCGTCCAGGATGCGTCGACCGTGCCGGAGGTCCCGCCGGTGACGACGGCGAGACCCGTCGGATCACCGGGCACCTCCGCCCCGGTGGCGGCCGTCGACGCCGACAGCGGACCCTCGTTGCCCTCGCCGTCGACGAACTGCACCCGGACCTGGCACGAGGTGCCTCCGGGACAGGCCACCGGGGCGGTGGCCGGGTAGCCCGTGATGCTCGCCAGTGCCACGTTCTCGTTCTCATCGGTCACCCAGTTCACCGCCGAACCACAGGAAGCGGTGCAGACGAGGAACTGGAAGTGCTTGTCGGCGATCAGGCCGAGGCCGGACTCGGCGACGCCGTAGAAGGACACGGCGATCTCGTCGACCGCCGAGCCCGTCGCCGCACTCACGATCGACGGACCGAACGGCGAGATCGTGCGGTACGACCACGCACCGATGCCGCCGAGCGAGTTCGTGGCGCGTACCCGGTACGTGCAGGTGCGGTACTCGGCGGCACAGGGCACCACCGTCGAGAGACCGGCGACCGGGGCCGGGGATGTCCACGTCCCACTCGTCGCCGTGCAGACGTTCAGGCAGCTCGCGATCTCGTAGTCGTCGTCGACGAGTCCGGCGCGGGGCAGTGCCCAGGTCACCGTCGCCTCGGCGCCGCCCGAGGTCGGGTTCCCGAGGGTGGGGTCGGTGCCGGTCACCGTGACGGCGAGGTCGGTCACGATCGTCGGCCGGACCGCGAGCGCCGAACTGTTCGAGTTCGGGCCGTACCCGACCGCGTTCTTGGCCCGGACCCGGTAGAGACAGGACGTACCGCCGGTGCAGTTCGCGTCGTCGTTCAGGACACGCACCGACAGACCGGTGGCGACGTCGGTCCACGCGCCGCCGTCGACGCGGATCTGCACGTCGTAGGTGACGGGGAGCCCCCCGGTGCGGGACGGAGCCGCCCACGTCACGTCGTTCGCCGTGAAGTCGTGCACGGTCAGCGGCACCGCACGGGCGCGGGTCGCCGCCGTGGGCGCCGTCCATGCCATCGCGACCTCGGAGGAGGCGGCGCTCGTGCCTGCGCTGTTCACGGCGTGGACGCGGTAGGTGCAGACGTCCGGGTAGGTCGCAGTGCAGGTGCGGGTCGCGCGCGTTCCGGTGGAGCCGGTGGTCTGCGGGGTCGACCAGGTGCCGGTCACCCCTCCGCTCACGGTCGCGGTGGCGATCGCGTAGTGGCCGATGCCGCCGCCGGTGTCAGCCGGTGCGGTCCACGCGAGGCGCACCTCGCCGACCGCCCGGCCCAGCGTGACGGTCAGGCCGGTGGGAGCGCCCGGAGTGGTCAGCGTTGCGTTCGAGGACGTCGCCATGAGACCGACGAGAGCGCCGGCCGCGACGATCGTGGCGGCACCGAACCGGTACACCCTGCGCCCCACCATGCATCCCCCAGCCCCGGGTCGGCCTCCGGAGGACCGATCGAGGGCATTCTCTACCACTCTCCGTGGCAGGGCAACCGTGGATCGGCCGAGCGTCGGAGTTGCTGGGGGCGATTGCTAGCCTGAACGGTCCGATTGTGGCAGAGTGCCCACTCGGTGCGGGCGCGTGCCCACGCATCGTGACCACCGTGGCCTCAGTCGAACCCTCCCTCCCGAACGGGACGCCGCCGGCGGACCCGGACCTCGTCCGCCTCGGCGCTCGCATGGCCGCCGGCGAATCGATGCTCGCGGACCCGATGCAGTTCGTTCGCGCGATGGTCGCGAGCCCCGACGGGTTCTCCGTCTGGGACGCCGTGCGATCGAGCTCGGGGGCCATCGTCGACTTCGAGGCGCGGTTCCTCAACGACGCCGCCTGCTCGATGCTCGGGCGACCGCCGGAGGCGATCGTCGGCGCGCGGTGCCGTGATGCGTTCCCCGAGTCGGCCGACCACCTCGTCGGCCGGTGGGCGGACGCCGTCGAACGTGCCGGCCAGTTCCACGAGGAGATCCAGGTCTCCGACCGGGGGGACCGACGGTGGGTCCACCAACAGGTCCTCTCGATCGGCGACGGCGTCGTCGTGATCTCGCAGGACGTGACCGAGCGGCGCATCGCGCAGGCCGCACTCGAACGGATGGCGCTGCACGATCCGCTGACGGGTCTGCCGAACCGGGCGCTCGCAACCGAGCGCATCACCTGGGCGCTCGCGCAATCCCGTCGCGACGGGGGCGTGACCGCAGTGATGTTCGTCGACCTCGACCACTTCAAACGTGTGAACGACTCCATGGGGCACGCCACCGGTGACCTGCTGCTCGGCGAGGTGGCGGCCCGTCTCCGGGCCTCGGTACCGGCGGACGCCGTCGTGGCGCGCCTCGGCGGGGACGAGTTCGTCGTGTGCGCCCACCTGGCCACCGCCGAGGCCGCCGTGGCGGTCGCGGAGCGCATGCGGACGGCCCTCACCCCTCCGGTCGTGCGGCACGGTCGCGAGATCGTGATCAGTTGTTCCATCGGCGTGGCCTGCTCGGGCCGGACGAACGATGCCGAGGGCCTGATCCGGGACGCGGACCGCGCGGCGTACGAGGCGAAGCGGCAGGGTCGCAACCGCGTCCACCTCTTCGACCGGGCGATGCGTGATCGCATCCAGGACGAGCTCACGATCGAATCGGAGTTCCGGCACGCCATTGCGCGCGACGAACTCGTGTTGTTCCACCAGCCGATCATCGACACCCGCACGGGACGGGCCTCCCAAGTCGAGGCGCTCGTACGTTGGGACCACCCGACGAAGGGCCTGCTCACCCCGGCCGCGTTCATCGACGTCGCCGAGGAATCGGGCCTCGTGGTCCCGCTCGGCTCCTGGGTCCTCGAGCACGCCGCCGCACAGCTCGGTCACTGGGACGCCAACGACGTCGGTATCGAGCGGATCTGGATCAACATGAGTGCCTCGGAACTCCGCACGCCGGGGTACGCGGACCGGGCCGCCGAGATCCTCGCCGGGCACGGTCTCTCGATCGATCGCATCGGCATCGAGCTCACCGAACGGGTCCTGCTCGATGAGGCTCTCGAGGCGGGCGGCGAGTTCGCCGCCCTCGCGGCGCGCGGCTTCCACATCGCGATCGACGACTTCGGCGTGGGGTACTCGTCGCTCCGGTACCTCCACGTGCACCCGGTGCACTCGCTGAAGCTCGACGACGCGTTCGTGAGCACCATCGACCGGGGTCCGCGCGAGACCGCGGTGCCGAACGCGGTCATCCGGCTCGGCCACGGCCTGGGGTACCAGGTGACGGCGGAGTGCGTCGAGACCGCGGGGCAGGCACGCCGGCTCATCGAGCTCGGCTGCGACCACCTCAGCGGCTACCTGTTCGCCGAACCGGTCCGCTCCGAGGTCATCACCGGGGCCATGGAGCGGGCCGAGGCCGTCTTCGCCCGGGTCTGACCCGCATCGGGCCATCGGCGTGGGCCAAGATCACGGCGTGGACGTCCACCTGCTCGACGGGACCTACGAGTTGTTCCGGCACCACTTCGCACTGCCCGACCGTACCGACGCCGATGGCGTCGAGATCGCAGCCGCCCGCGGCGTCGTGCAGACGGTGCTCACGATGCTCGAGGAGGGCGCGACCCACCTCGCCGTGGCGACCGATCACACGGTCGAATCCTTCCGGAACGATCGGTACTCCGGGTACAAGACCGGGGAAGGCATCGATCCGGATCTGTTCGGCCAGTTCCCGATCGTCGAGGACGCGCTCGAGGCGCTCGGGGTCACGGTGTTCCCGATGGACGAGTACGAGGCCGACGACGGGATCGCGAGCGGTGCCCGGGTCGCCCGCGCCGACCGCCGGGTCGGGCGCGTGTTCCTGTGCACGCCGGACAAGGATCTGGCCCAGTGCGTCGAGGGCTCACGCGTGGTCCAACTCGATCGACGCAAGGGGGAGCTCCGGGATGCCGACGGCGTGCGGGCGAAGTTCGGCGTCGATCCTGCGAGCATCCCGGACTGGCTCGGGCTGACCGGGGACGCGGCCGACGGATTCCCCGGCCTCCCGGGCTGGGGCGCGAAGTCCTCGGCCACGGTCCTGGCCCAGTACCAGCACCTCGACCGGATCCCGTTCGATCCCACGGAGTGGTCGGTCGCCGTGCGCGGCGCCACGCGCCTCGCCGCCACCCTCCAGGAGCGCTTCGACGACGCGATCCTGTTCCGCGACCTGGCGACGCTCCGGGACGACGCCGAGGTCGGTGCCGTGGACGACTGGCGCTGGTCGGGGCGGACCGACGCATTCGCCGCCTGGGCCGACCGGCTCGAACTCGATCGACTCCTGCCCCGCATCGACGCGCTCGCCGCGGCCAGGACCTGAACGTCGAGAGGGCCGGAGATCCTGGGATGGAGGGGATGACATGACCGCACCGCGCAACGCATTGGTCACCGGGGGCGGACGGGGGATCGGACGGGCGATCGCGATCGGTCTGGCGGCCGACGGGCACGACGTGGCGATCACCTGGCGGCGGGACGAGGACGCCGCGACCGCTGTGGTCGCCGAGATCCGGGCCCTCGGGCGGGCCGCGGTCGCGATCCGAGCCGATGTGGCGGACCCGGCGGACTGCGAACGGGCGGCCGCCGAGGCCTCGGCGGCGCTCGGTGTCGTCGGTATCCTCGTGGCGAACGCCGGCGTGGCCAGCCGAGGGCTGCGGGTGACCGACACGGACGCGGAGGAGGTCGAACGACTCCTGCGCACCCACGCGGTCGGTGCCACGGTGCTGGCCCGCCACATCGTGCCGGCCATGCGCGCACTCGATCGCGGCGACGTCGTCCTCGTCTCGAGCGTCGCGACCACCCACATGCCGGCCTTCGGCGCGCCGTACAACATGGCGAAGGCGGCCCAGGAGGCGCTCGCATGGTCGCTCGCCAAGGAGGAGCGGTCGCACGGCATCCACGTGAACGTGGTCGCGCCGGGTCTGGTCGCCACCGAGATGGGCCGGCGCCTCGTGCGCGGCGCGATGGGCGTCGAGGACATCACCACGCTCGACGCCGGTTCGCCGTTCGGGCACGTCTGCACCCCCGAGGAGGTTGCGGATGTCGTGCGGTTCCTCGTCTCGGATGCGGGTTCGTACGTCAACGCGCAACGGATCGTCGTCGACGGAGGGTCGTTCTGAACGGAACCGCGCTCAGATCGTGAGCCGGAGCAGTTCGGGCGCGTCAGGGGTGTCCCGGCGGTTCGAGAAGCTCCGGTGGTCGGCGAGCCCCGTGGGGCCGACGGCTCCTCGGAACCGATCGAACGGCACGGCGACGACCCGCCCGTCGTTGGCCCGACGGTAGGCACCGAGCAGGCCCGCGCCGAGAACGGTGCCGAGGGGCGCGACGAGGAGTGGTGCGGGAGCCGGATCGAGCGACTCGAGGGTCCTCGCCACCTCCGGCGCGAGGAGGACCGTCCCGGCTCCGGCGGCGGCGACGGGGACGAGGACGACCGACGGACCCAGCGCCGTGGCCCCGACCACATCGACCACGCGGGCCCCGATCTCGGAGCGGCGGAGCGCGAGGCTGAGCGCCGCGTCGTCACCGGTGCGCAGCGCCACGACCTCGAGGTCCGGTCGGGTGCGCGCGAGCGCCTCGGCCGAATCGTCCCACCCGAGGGTCAGCACCGGGCCATCGGGGGTCCCGACCGCGGCGTCGACCCGCGAGGGGGTCGCGTCGAGTTCGAGCCGATCCCAGGCGTCCCAAGCCGCGTCGGCGGGATCGATCGCCATGGCGACCCGCGCGCACACCCACCAGAGCCGCACCGAGCCCGGGTGGTGCACCAGCAGTCGGCGGCAGGCCATCACGAGACCGGCGGGATCCTCGTCGAACCCGGCGAGGCACTGGATGGACTCGGCGAGCAGCGACCACTCGTCGAGACCGCTGGACCAGCGGACGGCGGCACGGAGCCGCTCGAAGGGCTGCACCGCGAGGGCGACGTCGGGCTCAGCCCGGCGTCGGCTCCTTGGGCAGTCCGAGCACACGCTCGCCGACGATGTTGCGCATGACCTCGTCCGATCCGCCCGCGATGCGCATCCCGGGCGTGCCGAGCACGAACTCACTCCATGCGTACGTGCCCCATTCGCCGCTGTC
>JALRDW010000142.1 GCA_023262065.1 Acidimicrobiia bacterium
ATGGACACGCTGTTGGCGCAGCGTCTGCGCGCCCACCAGCAACGGCAGCTCGTGCGCTTCCTGCAGCTGGGGCCGGCCGCACCGCCGACCCCCGCGACCCCGTCGCGCCCATCCACACCCGACGGACCCGTCGGACCCGTCACCGCGATCGCCGAGGATCGCACGCTCGGCCGCTCGCCCGGCGATGCGCCCGACACGAGGTGACCGCATCCCGACACCGCCACGCCCGCGGTGCCGAGTGCGATCCAGAACACGCCGGTGCGCGCCACTCGGACGCGCACCGACGGTCGGATCCGGCGAGGTCGGCTCGATCCCTGAGCACGTACGACATCCATGTCCACTCCTCCCCGGCCCGCCCCGGAACCGAGGGTTCCGGAGGACTCGACCGTCCATCCCTGGCGGCCGCCGTCCGTGGCGGCCGATCACGAGGAACATCGGAGCGGGTTGAGGATTCCTTGAGCGATTCGGGAGTGACGCGCGCCACGTCGGTCCCGGAACCCACGAGCCCGGGGAGACAGGTGCCCCTGCGAGCGGATCACACGCACCGGGCAGGGAGGTGGTCGCCGCCCACAGGGGCAATGACGTTCTATCAGGTATGGGCAAGCATGTGGGTACAGGCCGGTATGCCACGCGTCACTCAGGGCGCCGTGTAGCGGTGGAGCACGGCTCCGACGCCCTCCGACACGGTGACGTACCCGCGCCCGTCGGCCCGGAACCCGATCGCCTCGCCCTGGATCTCGGCGGGCGACGGACCGGGACAACTCACCGAACCCGTCCCGCCCGCCAGGAAACGGTCGAGCGGGAGGTCGACGTTGCGGGCGATGACCCGGACCCCGCCGTAGGTGCGGATCGCCAACTGCAGCCCGTCCCGGGAGAGGTCGGCCCCGGTGATCGCGCCGGCGAGGCCCGCCGTCGTGGTCACGGTGCCCGCAACCGTCATCGTCGTCGTCGATCCCGCGACCGCGGAGGTGCTCGCCCGGTACACGGGCTGGGCGCCCCCGGCGAGGCTCTTGGTGACGACCAGGATGGACTGCGACACCGGGTCGATGGCGAGACCCTCGGCGTCACGGGCGCCGTCCGGGTACCGGAGCCGGAGGGTCTCGATCCCGGTGATCGTGCCCGTCGTCGATCCGGTCGCTGCGACCGTCGGCTCGACCATCCGATGCACCACGATCTCCGGGCGCGCCGCCGCGTTGTCACCGATGTCCCCGACGTAGAGGTACTTCGTGCCCGCGACCGGACCATCCCCGACCGCGATGTCCTCGAAGTCGTTCGCCGTCACCCCCGCGAGCGTCAACGTCGCTCGCACAGCACCGGCGTCGTCGATCGCGAACACGCGGGCGGTGTCCCCCGAGTCGTTGTGCACCCACCACAACCCGGCCGAGGTCCGGCTCGCCGCGATGCCGGAGATCTCCACCAGGGCCGGATCGGCGATCGGCGGGCTCGAGGTCGCGACGAGGCTCCGGGCGCAGGCCGCCCGCACCGTCGGCGCCGAACACCCCGGGACGCCGGCGACGACCAGGCCGAGCGCGGCGACCGTGAGCGCCAGCCGGGCCCGACGGTGGCGACCGCGCCGCCGGGAGGGGTCGCCCACGATCGTCCCGATCACGTCGGCGGCCGATCGTTCGGCCCCACGAGGAACCCCTGGTACTCCCCCGGCGCCGGGACCTCGGCGATCGGATCCGGATCGGCGTCGAACTCGACCCGCAGCGCCTTGCTCATGATGGCGTGCGCCTCGTACAGCGCCGTGATGTAGGTGAGTTCGAGGATCTCCTCGTCGGAGAGATGCTCGCGCAGGGCGTCGAAGACGCCGTCGGCGACCCGGCCGTCCTCGAGGGTGAGCGCGTCCGTGTACGCGAGCACCGCGCGCTCGACCGGCGAGAACAGGTCCGTCGCGCTCCAGTGCGGGATCGCAGCGATCTTCTCCTCGCTGATCCCGACGGTGCGGCACGACTTGCAGTGCTGGGAGAACACGAAGCGGGACTGTCGCGTCCACCCGGTGCGGGTCTGGGCGAGCTCCCGCAGCTGCGGATCGAGGAGCCGCTCGGGCGATCGGTACAACATGATGCCCTGGCAGGCGTGCTCGAACACGGCGGGCACGAGGGCGAATACGGTCCACCAGTCCCCGGGCGTGCCGGTGACCGTGCCCGGCGTCTCGACCGGGCACACCCCCTCACCGAAGAGCAGGTCGTAGAGCATCGTGACCATCGGGCTCGCCTCGGCCCGGGGCACCTGACGCAGACGGGGCATGGGTCCTCCAACGGGGTCCGGCGCGGTCCGCGCAGTCTCGCACCCCGGGGGCGCCCGTGCGAAGGACCCGTCGGGTCAGCGGGCCCGCAGGTTCCACCAGAGCAACTGGCGGATGCGCTCGTACGCCGGCTTGGGTCGGAGTTCGGCGTCGTAGATGCTCGCCTCGCCGAATCCCGGGAACTCCCCGGGGATCCAGGACTCGGCGTCCGAGTAGTTCCACGTGGTGACGCCCGTGCACTCGCGCACGGCGAGGCAGGCCATCACTGCGGATCCGTAGGCGTCGGCCTGCTGCTGCGGGCCCGTCGTCGGGTCGGACGGCAGCTGCAGCGCGACGTCCATCTCCGTGATCTCGACCAGCATGCCCCGGGACGCGAACCGCCGCATCTCGTCGGCGAACTGCTCGGGCGTCGGCATGAGGCTCGGGACGAGCGCGTGCACCTGGTACCCGACGCCGTGGATCGGAACCCCCTGGGCCCGCAGGCTCGCCACGATCCACAGCAGCGTGGCGGCCTTCGCGCCACCGCGCTCGATGAGGTAGTCGTTGATGAACAACTCGGCGTCCGGGTCGGCCGCGTGGGCGAACTCAAACGCGAGCCGGATGTAGTCGGGTCCGATTCCCCGCAGCCAGATCGTGTCCCGGAGGGTCCCGTCGTCGGCGATCGCCTCGTTCACGACGTCCCACTGCGCGACGCGGCCCTCGTACCGCCCGACGAGCGTGGAGATGTGGTCCTCGAGGACGGCGATGAGCTCATCGCGGGAGTACGACCCGCCCGTGAGCCACGCCGGGTTCTGCCGGTGCCAGACGAGGGTGTGACCACGAACCCGCTGACCGTGTTCCTCGGCGAACGCGACGACCGCGTCCCCCGGGGCGTGGTTCCAGGTCGACGGCCCCGGATGGACGACCTCCCACTTCATGACGTTCTCCGGCGTGACGGAGGAGAACTGCGAAGCGATGAGCGTGGCGTCGGCCGATCGACCGAACTGCGCCGGCTCCACCGAGGTCCCGATCAGCCGCCCGTCTCGGAGGTCGGCGAGCGACCGGAGCGTCGCGTCGGGCGGCACCGGCCGACATGCCGCCACGAGGACCGCCACGAGGACCGCCAGCCCCCCGACCCGCACCGACCTGCGCATGGCCGAGCAGCGTAGCGATCCCGGTGCGGGCCCGGAACGCGGCCCTCCTGCGACCATGTCCGACCCTCTCCTCATACTGGGTCCCTCACCACCGAGAGGAGCCCGTCATCACACGATCCACCCCCCAGCCGCAGTCCATGCCCGTGTTCTTCAGTGACGCCTTCAACGACGTCACCATCCACTTCGACACGTTCATGAAGGCCGTCGCCCTCCACGAGCACCTCCGAGCCGCCGGCCTCACGGGGCTGACCTTCGGCGCCCCACGCGCGCTCACCGTCGCCGAACTGTGCACGGTGCACGCCCGTGCTTACGTCGATGCGGTCGCCGTCGGCGAGCCGCTCGACCTCGCCGCGTCGAACGGCGTCGACTGGGACCCCGGCCTGCTCACCGCCGCTGCGACGTCGAGCGGTGGGGTCGTCGAGGCCGCGCTGCACGCCCTCGAGCACGGCGGGTTCGCCGGTTCCCTCTCCTCGGGCCTGCACCACGCACGCCGCGGGGCCGGTGCCGGGTACTGCACGTTCAACGGCCTGGCGCTCGCTGCATTCGCCGCGCGGCGGGCCGGCGCCGGACGCGTCCTCGTGCTCGACCTCGACGCGCACTGCGGTGGCGGCACCGCGTCCCTCATCGAGGGGACCACCGGCATCGAGCAGGTCGACGTGTCGGTCAGTTCGTACGACGAGTACCGGTCGACCGAGCAGGCCCGGCTCACCCTGTCGGGGGGCGCGGCCTACCTCGGGGACGTCGAGGCCGCGATCGACGCCATTGCGGCGCCCGGCTCCATCGACCTCGTGCTGTACAACGCCGGCATGGACGCCCACACCGAGGCCGGCGGCGGTAGCCGGGGCGTGTCCACCGAGGTGCTGGCCGCGCGCGAGCAGATGGTGTTCGGCTGGGCCGCATCCCACGGCCTGCCCGTCGCCTGGGTCCCGGCCGGCGGGTACACCTGGGGCGGCCTCACGCTCGACGAGGTGTGCGGGCTCCACCGCCTCACCGTCGAGGCGGCCCTGTACCACCTGGGCCTCGCCGCCTGATCGCGGCAGTCAAGGGACCCGGGGCCGTCAGGGCATTGAGGTCGTGGTCGTGGTCGGAATCGGGATTCGCACCGGCACCCGACGGATGGCGAACGGTGCGCTCATGGTGGCGGGAAACTCCTGGTTCAACGCGTTGACGGTGAGCTCGTCGAGCACGCTGCATTCCATCGACTGCTCCGTCTCGACTGCGCATCGGATCCAACCGCCGCCCCAGGTCGCCGGGTCGTTGTTGGGTGCCACGGTGGGGTCGTCAGAGAAGTACGTGTCGACAGCACCACCGAACGACTCGAACCGGAACCCGCCGCCCGGGAACGCCGAAGTGAGGGCTGACCGCAGCCCCTGCCGAACTTGGCCGTTCGAGAGGTTGAGCCCGGATCCGGGGTTCGAATATCCACACGCACCCTGCACCACGCCGAGGTCCGCACCGTCAAGTCGAACGAGGCGCACCCGGATGTCGTCGAATGTGTAGGAGAGGTTCGGATTCACGATGTCGCAGCCATCGGTCGTGACCGTGAGCGCGTAGGTGCCGATGTACTCGACCGGGTCCGCTCCGGTCGGTCCGTTGATCCCCGTCGGCCAGGTGATCGAGCGTGAGCTTCCACCCGGCCCCGTCACGCCGGTCGGGCCCGTCGGCCCCTGGGCTGACCACGACCGCACGGTGTCGGTGGACTTCGGACACGTCGTCGGCGCCGCGTTGAGTCGGATCGTGCCGGATCGCACGACCCCGAGG
>JALRDW010000147.1 GCA_023262065.1 Acidimicrobiia bacterium
GTGCTCGAGGCCCGCCGGGCGCATCTCGACTCGGTGATGAACCAGATCGGGGCGGCCGGAGTGGTCCGCGACGCATCGCTGTTCCTCGCCTGGGATTTCACGGTGGCGAGCACCCGCAACATCACCGGGCGGATGCTCCACATCCGGGACGACGCGTTCGCGCGGATCGGTGGGGGCGCGCCGGCGTTCACGGTCACGAGCGTCACCGACGGCGTGGACTCCCGCACCTTCCGGCGGGTCGAGGGCACCTTCGAGGTCCCGACCTACCTGACGAACGGCGGGGCGCCGGGTTCGGTGTTCGCGTACGCACCGGGCGCCGGGCCCGATGCGCTCCCGGCCCACACCGGCTCGTTCACCGCGTCGTTCATCTGCAACATCCCGCGTGCGGCCATGGTGGATGCCAGCACGGTCGGGACGCCGGCGAAGGGCATGGTGTACGGCCACGGTCTCCTCGGCTCGCGCTCCGAGGTGAATGCGGGCAACGTGCGAACGATGGCCGATGTGCACGGATTCCTGCCGTGCGCCACGGACTGGACGGGCTTCGCCTCGGGCGACATCGGGACGGCGGTCACTGCGCTCGAGGACTTCTCGAACTTCCCGAAGATGGCCGACCGCACGCAGCAGGGCTTCCTGAACACGTTGTTCCTCGGCCGGTTGCTCCGCAGTCCGAGCGGCTTCGCGAGCCACCCGGCGTTCCGCGTGGGCGCGACCCCGGTGCTCGACGGCTCGGTGTTCTACGACGGCAACTCCCAGGGCGGCATCCTCGGGGGTGCGGTCACCGCGGTGTCGAACGAGTGGTCCCGTGCGGTGCTCGGTGTTCCGGGCATGAACTACTCGACCCTCCTGCAGCGCAGCGTCGACTTCGACACGTACCGCGCGATCCTCGTCCCGGCGTACCCCTCGGAGATCGACCGCATGCTCGACTTCGCGATCGTGCAGATGCTCTGGGACCGTGCGGAGGCGAACGGGTACGCCGCGCACATGACCGACGACCCCCTCCCGGGGACGATCCCGCACCAGGTGATGCTGCACGTCGCCTACGGCGACCACCAGGTCGCGAACGTCACCGCGGAGGTCGAGGCCCGCACGATGGGCGCACGGGTGTACCGGCCCGGCCTCGCGGCGGGTCGGAGCCCCGACGTCGAACCGTTCTGGGGGCTCGCGAGCGCGGTCGACGGGTGGTCCGGCTCGGTGCTCGTCATGTGGGACGCCGGGACGCCGACGCCGCCGCTCGGCAACGTGCCGCCCCGTCCGCCGGCCTACGGCGAGGATCCGCACGAGTTCCCGCGGCGGACGCCGGCGGCCCAGCTCCAGAAGGCCCGCTTCCTCGACCCGGCCGGATTCTTCTCCGATGTGTGCGGCGGACCGTGCGTGGCCACGTGATGGTGCCGTGAACGCGGTACGGGTCGGCGCGATCCAGATGGACTCGCGTCCGGATCGCGACCGCAACCTCGTGACGGCGGCCCGCCTCGTCGGCGCCGCAGCGCGTGACGGGGCGACGTTCGTCGCGCTCCCGGAGATGTTCAACCTCCTCGGGGACCGGGCGACGCTGCGGGCCGGTGCCGAGGATCTCGACGGGCCGACCCAGCGGTGGGCCGCCGACACGGCGCGGGAGCTCGGCATCCACCTGCTCGCAGGGTCGATGATCGAGGCCGCCGGTGCGCGTCGTTTCAACACCTCCTGCCTCTACGCACCGGACGGTCGACGCATCGCGACCTACCGGAAGCTCCACCTCTTCGACGTGAGCGTGCCCGGCGCGGAGTTCAGCGAGTCGTCGACGGTGTCGCCGGGTGACGCCGTGGTCGTGGCGCCGGTACCGCCACTCACGCTCGGGCTCGCCATCTGCTACGACCTGCGCTTCCCGGAGGAGTTCCGCGCCCAGGGTCGACTCGGGGCGACGGCGATCGCATTGCCGTCCGCGTTCACCGCGGCCACCGGTCAGGATCACTGGGAGCCGCTGCTCCGGGCCCGGGCGATCGAGAACCAGTGCTTCGTCCTCGCGCCCGACCAGTGCGGCGTTCCGGCGGCGGGCCCGGCCTGGCACGGGCACTCGCTCATCCTCGACCCGTGGGGGACGGTGCTCGCCGACGCCGGCACCGAGGTCGGGCACATCGTCGCCGACCTCGACCTCGACCGCCTCGGCGAGGTGCGCCGACGGCTCCCCGCACTCGACCACACCCGACCGGAGATCTACGGATGATCGACATCTCGTGCGCCTTCCCCGCCCACCCGCGTCTCGGGGCGATCGCCCGCCACGCCGAGGGGCTCGGGTACACGCGCTGCTGGACCTACGACTCGCCAGCCCTGTACGGAGACGTCTGGGTCGCGTGCGCGGAGATCGCCCGCAGCACCGAGCGCATCGGCTTCGGTCCGGCGGTGCTCGTGCCGGGGCTTCGCCATCCGCTCGTGAACGCGAGTGCGATCGCCCAGCTCGCAGGCATGGCACCGGGCCGACTGGCGGTGGCGATCGGCACCGGGTTCACCGGCCGCATGGCGATGGGTCAACGTCCGTACCCGTGGAGCTTCGTGCGGACCTACGTCGCCCAACTCCGCGCACTGCTGCGGGGGGAGGAGGTCGAGTACGACGGGGCGCTCATCCGGATGATCCCCTCCGAGGGGTTCCTGCCCGAACGGCCGATCGACGTGCCGATCCTCATCGGTGCCAACGGTCCCAAGGGACTCGAGGTCGCCCGCGAACTCGGCGACGGGGTCATGTCCATCGGGCCGGGCTTCCCCGAGTTCGCGTGGAGCGCGGTGCTCGCCTTCGGCACGGTCCTCGACGACGGTGAGCCGCTCGACAGCCCGCGGGTCATCGACGCCGCGGGTCCGGCGCTGGCCGTCGTGTACCACGGCGCGTACGAGGCCGACCCGGCGGTCATCGAGGTGCTGCCGAACGGGCCGGCCTGGCGGGACGAACTCGAGGCGATCCCGATCGAGCGCCGTCACCTCGCGACCCACCGGGACCACCTGTGGCGCCTCACCGACCGCGACCGGCTCGCGATCGATCCCTCCCTCTTCCCGGTCATGACCTGGACCGGTTCACGCACCGAGATCCACGAGCGCCTCGTCGCACTCGGGGAGAGCGGGGCGACCGAGATCCTCTACCAGCCGATGGGCCCCGACCTCGAGCGCGAGCTCGACGCGTTCATGGATGCGGCCCGGGGCTGATCGGGTCAGGCCCGCCCCGGACCGGGCAGGGTCACCGGCACGAGCGAGGGGGCGTCCGGGGTGCCCCGGATCTCGTACAGCGTCATCGTGTTCGGGCCGAGGTTCATGAGCGGCGGCGGGACGATGCACCACCAGATCGTGCGCCCGTCCGCGGCGCGCTGGGTCCGGGTCACCGCCACGATGCGACCGTTCGCCACGAGCGCGAGGTCGACCCCGGGCGGGCCGGAGAAGGTGCCCTGGGAGTCGGCCCACGGCACCTTCGCGGCGAACGGATCGAACCCGAGCACGTAGCGCTCCGGGAAGTCGATCCCGCCGCGGCGCGAGGAGGCGGCCGGGTCGACGAGCGGTCCGGCGTACCGGCCGATCAGGTCGCCGTACGGTCCGATGAGGTAGGGGCGGACCCAGCCGGGCGAGGCGGCCGGCGCGGCGCGGGCGGTGAGCACCTCGGCGAGACCCGCGGCCCGGTCGAATTCGAGGAACTCGCGACCCGCTGCGGGCTCGATCATGTTGGCGTCCCAGTCCATGATGCGCACGGTGCGCCCGCTCCGCGGTGGGCCGAGCAACGAACGCCCGTCGACCTCGAACGGGAGGTCGACGTCGAGGTGGTCGGCGATGGTCGGGAGCACGTCGATCGACTCGGCCGGGCGGTCGTCGACCGCACCGGCGCGTTGTCCCGGAGCCTTCACGATGAGCGGGATCCACGCGACGTCCGTCCAGGTCTCGTCGGCCACGCCGCGGAAGGTGCGGCCGGCCTCGAACGCGACGCCGTGGTCGGCGGTCACGACGATGAGCGCGTCGTCGTACTCGCCGGTCGCACGCAGTCGAGCGATGAGACGACCGAGTGCGCCGTCGGCGGCCTGCGCGTTCATGATGTGACGCTGCCGACCGGCCCGTGCCGTCCACTCGTTCGACCATGCGAGTCCGCCGAACCGACCGTCCCCGGTGTCGACGAGGCCGGTGCCGTGATCCTGGAACGCGTTGTAGTCCTGCCCCGTCGGTAGGTAGTGCCACGGGAAGTGCGGGAGCAGCACGTGCAGGAAGTCGAGCGTCGGTCGATCGGTGGCGCGCACCCTCGCCGTGAACCGATCGACGGTGCGCACCGCGAACCCGTCCTCGGCGCCGATGGCGGTGAGGCTCGCAGGCGTGCGTTCGGGCGATGCGTTCCGGCGCCACACCTGCGCGGCGGCGACGAGCATCCCGCGCAGGCCGGGGTGGATGCCGCGCCGGGGTGGTGCGGGCGCGCACAGCGGGGTCGGGCACAGGCGGGTCGCAGCCTCCTGGACGTGGAGGTCGTAGGTCCCGCCGAGGAGGGTGAACAGGTTGTCCGGGTGCGCCGCGGTCGATGGCACGTCGTCCTGGTCGCGCGGGAGGCGGCCGGTGAGCAGCGCAGGAACCGCGGTCGTGGTCGCAGGGGAGACCGTGGTCGTGTTGCGGTACCAGGTGGAGCCCGCCGCAAGCTCGGCGAGGTTCGGGTACATCTCGCGATCGATCCCGCCGGACCCGTCGAGCAGGCTCGAGAGAGCGAACTCGTCGAAGGTGATCATGACGACACGGGTCGGCCGGCCCACCTCGACCTCGGCGACCGGTGCATCGGCCCGGAACACGACCTCGGTGACCCGAGAGGTCGCGACGAAGAGGAGGCCGAAGACGATCGGGGCCACGGCGAGGACGCGCAGCCAGCTCGCCGTCGCCGCCCAGCGCAGCCGGGCCGCGGCCATCGCGACTCCGCCCAGCGCGCCGGCACCGACGAGCAGTGCCGGGCCGGCCGTCGTCGTGCCCTTGACGAGCTGGAGCACCACGAGGCCGGCCGCGCACCCCAGGAGGCCGGCGTGCACCCACGGCCGGGCC
>JALRDW010000162.1 GCA_023262065.1 Acidimicrobiia bacterium
CATGGATGCCGCGGATCATCGGCGCGAGGTGCGGGGTGAACAGCACCTGCACCGGTGCGCCGGCGACGTGGCCGAGCACGTGCTCCATCTCGGCGGTGTGCCGGTGGGTCAGCAGGCCGTAGGTGGCGATCGTCTCGTCGACCTCGCTGAACAACGAGGTGACCTTCGCACCCCGGCCCGCACCCGACACGCCCGACATGGCATCGACGAGGAGCCCCTCCTTCGCCACCAGGCCGTCGGCGAGGAGCGGGGCGAGCGCAAGGCTGCTCACCGTCGGGTAGCACCCGGGCGACGCGACGTGCGCGGCGGCGCGGATCTCGGAGCGGAACACCTCGGGCAGGCCGAAGGCGAACCGCGCCTGGAGCTCGGGGGCCGTGTGCTCCTCGCCGTACCAGTGCTCGTAGACCGCCGGGGCGAGCCGGAAGTCGGCGCCGAGGTCGACGACGTGGGGCACGGCCTCGACGAGCGCCGGGATCACCTGCTGGGAGGCCCCGTGCGGCAGGGCCACGAACACGAGGTCGAGTCCGGCCATGGCCGCCGGGTCGACGGGCGTGTAGGCGAGGTCCGGGTAGGCGGCCGCCAGCGACGGGTACAGCGAGGCCACGCGGGCGCCGGCGTTGGAGTCACCCGTGGCCAGGACAACCTCGGCCTCGGGATGGGCGTGGAGGAGGCGCAGCAGCTCGGCACCCGTGTAGCCCGAACCCCCGACGACCCCGATCTGGAACGACATGGGGGTCACTATACACCACCATGCATACTCTTGCGGGACCCTTCCGGGCCCGGCATCAGCGCAGTTCGGCGGCGTGGGCGGCGGTGACCGCAGCGATGCAGGCGGCCCGGGCCTCGCCGACCTCCGTGTCGGTGAGGGTTCGCTCGGTGCTGCGGAAGCGCAGGGCGAAGGCGACGCTGCGTCGCCCCTCCCCCAACGCCTCGGACCGGAACACGTCGAAGATGCGGACGTCCTCGAGGAGGTCACCGCCCGCCTCGCGCAGCGTGGACACCACGGCGGCCGCCGGCACGGCGTCGTCGAGCACGAAGGCCAGGTCGACCCCGCTCGCCGGGAACCGCGACGGCGCGACGTAGCGCCGTTCGCGCCGGGACGCAGCGAGCAGAGCACCGAGGTCGAGCTCAGCGGCCACGACCGGACCCGTGAGACCGTGCACGCTCAGCGCGTCGCGGTCGACCTCGCCGACGTGGCCGACGACGGTGCCGTCGACGATGACCGCCGCGGTACGACCCGGGTGGAGACCCGGGGTGGTCGCAGCCTCGAGCCGGGCATCGGCGAGGCGGAGGGCGTCGATCACGGCGTCGACCGCGCGGATCGCATCGTGGACGTCGACCGGACGGTCCGCCTCGTGCGGTCGCCCGTGCCGGGTGCCCGAGATCGCAATCGCCACGTGGTCGCGCTCGTCGGGTTGGAGGGCTCCATCCGCCGGACGGCGGAACACGTGGCCGGTCTCGAACAGCGCGACGTCGGGGTCGCCCTGCGCCGCGTTGAACGCGACCGCACCGAGCAGGCCCGGCAGGATCGCCGGGCGCAGCACCGACTCCTCGGCCCGCAGCGGGTTCGTCAGGGTCACGGCATCGGCCGCGGCGTACCCGAACGGGGTCACGAGCGGTTCGGCGAGCAGCGAGAGCGTGTACGCCTCGTACGCGCCCGTGCCCACGAGGGCGTCGGCGACGAGGCGGCGCTGGGCCTGGGCCGCGGTGAGGCCGCCCACGTGATCGGGGTTCGAGGGCAGGGTGCGCCCGATCGCGTCGAGACCGAGGCGGCGGGCGACCTCCTCGATGAGGTCGATCTCGCGATCGATGTCGGGTCGGAAGGTCGGGACGACCGCGGCGAAGGCGTCGGCGCCGTCGACCTCGCAGGTGATGCCGAGCGGGGCGAGCAGGGCGACGACGTCGTCGGTACCGAGCGAGGTGCCGAGCACCTCGTTGACGCGGTCCGTCCGCACGGTGACCCGCGCTGCGGCGATGGGCGTCGGGTACCGGTCGATGACCCCGGTGATGACGCGGGCACCTGCGTGCTCGATGAGCAGCTCGACCGCACGATCGGAGCCGGCGAGCACTGCGTTCGGGTCGATGCCGCGCTCGAAGCGTGCGCTCGACTCGCTGCGGAGACCCAGACGCTTCGAGGTGCGGGAGATCGTCATCGGGTCGAAGTACGCGGCCTCGAGGACGATCTCGGTGGTGTCGTCGCCGACCTCGGCCGCCGCACCGCCCATGATCCCGGCCACAGCCTGGGGCGCGTCGTCCGCGCCGCACACGAGCAGGTCGGCCGCCGTGAGGATGCGCTCGACGCCGTCGAGTGTCTCGATCGTCTCCCCCTCCGCAGCGCGCCGGATGCGCAG
>JALRDW010000253.1 GCA_023262065.1 Acidimicrobiia bacterium
CTTTACGTTCATAGTGTAAACACCAGGCTTGGCGTAAGCACCAACACCTCCAGTAACACCTGTCGCCCAAGCACCAGCAACAGCTGTAGTCAAAGACTGCGCCGTGTTGGCTGCACCTACATCAGTTCCAGCAAATGGGAATACAGCCACCGTCATCGGGTGTGACAGAGGGCAGGGCGATCAATTGTTCTGCCAATCGCAGCGTGGCGCTCATGCGGTTCTTCCTGTACGAATGAAGCGAGCAATTCGGTGGGCGGCTTCCTCACCCCGGCGAAGGAGGCCTCGTGAGGCGACTGGCGATCGACGGCGGCGACCCGATGTTCCCGCACGGTGTGCCCTTCGTGCGCCCGCCCGCGCCCCCGCTCGACGAGGTCGTCGCCCGGCTCCGCCCGACCTACGAGCAGGGGGCGATGACCAACGGTCCGCTCGTCCGCGAGCTCGAGGCGGCGGTCGCCGACCGCATGGGCGTCGCACACGTCGTCGCGGTGTCCTCATGCACGACGGGCCTCATCCTCGCCCTCGCAGGGCTGCGCCACCTCGACGGGCTCGAGGGTCCGGTGCTCATGCCGTCCTTCACGTTCTCGGCCGGACCGCACTCGGTGGCCTGGAACGACCTGGGCGTCCGGTTCGCCGAGTGCGACCCGCTCTCGTTCCAACTCGACCTCGTCGACGCCCACGCGCGCCTCGACGGGGCCGGGGCGATCATGGCCACCCACGTGTTCGGCGCGCCCTGCCGTCCCGAGCAGGTCGAGGCCCTCGGGGCCGAGGCCGGTATCCCGGTGCTCTTCGACGCAGCGCACGGATTCGGCGGCCGCCGGGCCGGTCGGCCGCTCGGCGGGTTCGGGGAGGTCGAGGTGTTCAGCATGACCCCGACCAAGCCCCTCGTCGCCGGCGAGGGCGGCCTCGTGTGCACCGACCGGGCCGACCTCGCCGAGTACCTGCACCTCGCCCGGGAGTACGGCAACCCCGGGGACTACGACACCCGCTTCGTCGGACTCAACGGCCGGCTCTCGGAGATGCACGCCGCGGTGGCGCTCGCATCGATCGAACACATCGACGAGCACCTCGCCACCCGGCGGCGCATGGCCGCCCGGTTCTCGGACGCGATCCTCGGGATCCCCGGAGTCCGGGTGCAGGCCATCGACGAGGGTGACGAGTCCACCTTCAAGGACTTCACGATCGCCGTCGACGCGCTCGAGTACGGCGCGGACCGGGACACCCTCGTGTCGGTGCTGCGGGCCGAGGGCGTCGACACCCGCAACTACTTCGACCCGCCGGTGCACCGCCAGCGGTCGCACGCGACCCGGTCCCCCGCCGACCTGCCGGTGACCGACGCGGTGGCCCGGACCGTGGTGAGCCTGCCGCTCTACCCCGCGCTCGACGACGCCACCATCGACGGCATCGTCGAGCTCATCGCGGCGGCGCCGCAGGCGAACGCCTGACCGGGCGGCGCACCTGGATCGGCCGCGGCGTCAGGCGGGGGTGCGGGTCGAGCCGATCGATGGCTCGGTGCGCACTCGGCGCGAGGACCGACCCGAGCGCGGCACCCGCCGGCGACCCATCGGCATCGCGATGCCGAGCGCGATGCCGGCGGCGACCGCCGGGATGAGTCGGGCGATCGCCTCGATCGCGCCGTAGGCGAGGCCTGCGACCCGCGAGGCCCACATCGCGAGCACGAACTGGGCCAGGAGCACCACGAGCAGGCGGCGGTTGCGACTCCAGTGGAGTTCGAAGCGGAACCACCGACGGAGGCGGTGCCCGATCGGGAACGTCGTGAAGAGCGCGAGCGCACCGAGCGTGCCGATGAGCGAGCCCGGTCGGGCCCACCCCTGCTGCGAGGCCACCCACAGGAGCAGTCCGATGGATGCGGCTGCGCCCCCGTCGCCGAGCCGGGCGAGGCGGAAGGGCAGGCCGAGGAGCGCGAGCGGGATGGCCACCCCGAGGAGCACGAGCGCGAGCTCGGTGTCGGGCACGGTCGCGTAGGCGGCGCCGACGACGAAGAGCCACATCACCGGGCTGAGTCCGGTGCGGCCGAGATCGCGGTCGGCCTCGGCCGCCAGCGGCCCGGCCACCGCGGTGCCGAGCACGATGAGCCAGGGCACCCAGGACGGGCCGAGGAACTCCTGCCCGGCGACGAGCCGCCAGGCCCCGGGGAGCGCGAGGAGCATCCCGACCGGGAGGGGCGCCGGGGTGAGGCCGGCGACGGCCACCCCGAGCCAGACCAGCCCGAGCCCGAGGACCACGGAGGTCGGCAGGTCCGGGACCGTCCCGGCCACCCGCACCGCCGGGATGAGGCTCCGCTGCAGGGCCTCGAGGGCGAGGACCGAGGCCACCACGAAGGCCGGGCCGACGAGGCCCGGGAGGCGCCGGGAGGAGGCCGTCAGCCGCAGGCGGCGGAGCCAGCGGCGACCCAGCAGCGAGCGCAGCCCGACCGCCACGAGGGCCAGGACCCCGGCTGCGAAGGCCGCCACGAGGCCCCGGAGGAGGCCGATGTGGAGTTCGGGCGCCTCGAGGGCCGTCCGCACCGGTTCCAACACGCTCCCCACCCACCCCACTCGTATTGCGCACTTTGGACGCAGCGCGGTGGTTCGTCACGCTGCGTGAAATTGGGTCTTGCGGCCCCGGGGGCCAGCCCTGAGAATAGGCACAAGTCAGAGGGGGTTCGGGCAGAACGGGACCACGGTCCCGGGGGTCCCCCACCGGAAGCGACGACTCGGGGGGAGTTGTCCCAATGGCGGGAGTCTCGGCGGCCATCGTGCCGGCCCGACTGCGGTCGAAGCGCAGCCTGCGGATCATCACGGACTGCGCCGCGTGGTTCATCGCGATCTACGGCGCGGTGCTGCTCCGCCTCGACTTCGACGCGACCCGCATCGAGACCTTCCGGGTCGCCGCCCTCATCCCGCTGGCGTGGGCGCTGCAGTTCTGCTTCGGCTGGATCTTCGGGCTCTACCGCGGCTTCTGGATCAACGGATCCTTCGACGAGGTGATCGGCCTCGTCCGCAGCGTCGGCGTGGTCACCGCGATCCTGTTCGTGTTCGACCTGTTCGTCCCCGGCGTGCGCCCGGCCCCGGCGTCCGCCATCGTCGCCGCCGGGCTGTTCGCGCTCGTGATCGCCGCCGGCATCCGCTACGCCGCCCGGCGGGTCATCGACGAGCGTCGACGCGCCGCCGGTGCGCACCTCCCCCGCGCCATCATCTTCGGCGTCGGCGAGTGCGGCGTGCGCATGCTCCAGACGCTGCTGTTCGAGGCGAACAGCCCGTACCGCCCGGTGGCCATCCTCGACGACGACCCCGAGAAGCGGAACCTCAACGTCAAGGGCCTGCGCGTCGCCGGCGACCGCCGGGCCATCGCCGAGGTCGCCCGCCAGCACGACGCGAGCGTCCTGCTCATCGCGATCCCGACCGCCGACGGCGCCACGATCCGCGAGCTCACCGACCTCGCGGACCTCGCCGACCTCGAGGTGCTCGTCGTGCCGCCGGTCGACGAGCTCTTCGGCGGCACCGTGCGCCTCGGCGACCTGCGCGAGCCGACCGAGGCCGACCTGCTCGGGCGCCGGGTCATCGAGACCGACCTCGAGGCCGCCGCCTCCTACCTCCAGGACAAGGTGGTCCTCGTCACCGGGGCCGGTGGATCGATCGGGTCGGAGCTGTGCCGGCAGATCGCTCGGTTCGGCCCCCGCCGTCTCGTGATGGTGGACCGGGACGAGTCCGGGCTCCACCAGGTGCAGCTCTCGATCGAGGGGCGGGCGCTCCTCGACACGCCGGACCTCGTGCTCCTCGAC
>JALRDW010000264.1 GCA_023262065.1 Acidimicrobiia bacterium
GCATGATCGCCGCCGAGGGCATCCTCACGTCGCGCGGCGGCCTCGTGTCGCACGCGGCGGTGGTGGCCCGCGGCATGGGCAAGCCCGCCATCTGCGGCGCCGACGCGCTCCAGATCGACCTCGGTCGCAAGTGCTTCGCCGTGGCCCAGCCCGCAGCGGACGGCACCGTGGGCGAGACCGTGGTGCGCGAGGGCGACCTCATCTCGATCAACGGAACGACCGGGGAGGTCGTCGTCGGCGAGGTGGCGGTGGTGACCCCGGAGCCGAGCGGCCCGTTCGGGATCGTGCTCGGCTGGGCCGACGAGTTCCGCACGCTCAAGGTGCGCACGAACGCCGACCTCCCGGAGGACTGCGAGAAGGCGATCGAGTTCGGGGCCGAGGGCGTCGGGCTGTGCCGGACCGAGCACATGTTCCTCGGTGACCGGCTGCCGATCGTGCAGGCCATGATCCTCGCCGACTCCCCGGACGCCGAGGCCTCGGCCATGGCCGCCCTGCTCGACCAGCAGCGCACCGACTTCGAGGGCATCCTCGAGGCCATGGACGGCAAGCCGGTCACGGTGCGCCTCCTCGACCCGCCGCTGCACGAGTTCCTGCCGCACCACGACGAACTCCAGGCCCGCCGGACCGCCGCCTTCATCCGCGGGTCGGCCGACCCGGAGGCGGAGCACCTCTGGGCCGCGGTGAAGCGGTGGGAGGAGGCGAACCCGATGCTCGGCATCCGGGGCTGCCGCCTCGGCATCCTCAAGCCCGCGCTCTACCGGATGCAGGTGCGCGCGCTGCTCGAGGCCGCGGTGGCGCGCAAGCGGGCCGGCGGCGATCCGCAGGTGGAGATCATGGTGCCGCTCACCGTGATCCGGACCGAGATGGAGTTGCTCGACGACTGGATCCGGACCGAGGCCGAGGCGGTCTTCGCCGAGCAGGGTCTCCGGGTCGACTACCTCGTCGGCACGATGGTCGAGACGCCGCGGGCCGCGATCACGGCCGGCGAGATCGCCGAGACCGCCCAGTTCTTCTCGTTCGGCACGAACGACCTCACGCAGATGACCTTCGGGTTCAGCCGGGACGACGTCGAGGGCCGCATGATGCCGGTGTACCTCGAGGACAAGATCCTCGGGGTGAGCCCGTTCGAGCAGCTCGACCGGACCGGCGTCGGCGAGCTCATCCGCTGGGCCAAGGAGAAGGGCCGGGCCGTGCGTCCCGACCTCAAGCTCGGCATCTGCGGCGAGCACGGCGGTGATCCGACCTCGGTGCACTTCTGCCACGAGGTCGGCCTCGACTACGTGTCGGCGTCGCCGTACCGCGTGCCGCTGGCGCGGCTCGCAGCGGCCCACGCCGCGCTCGAGGCCACCGGGCCCGGTACGACCGCCTGATCCGGTCGGTCCGGGCCCCGGACCGACGACGACCGCGCCCCCGGCCGGCCCGATGGGCCCCGGGGGCGTTGTCGTACCCCGTCGCTACCATCGACCCCGATGGACCAGCCGACCACCCCGCCCGAACCCGCCGTCGACGAGACGCAGCTCACCGAGCGCGCCCGGGCCTGGGCCGCCACGATGCACGGCCACGACGATGCGGGGGCGGTGGTGCTGGCGCACGCCGACTCCGCAGCATCCGTCGACCGTCCCGCTGCGGTCGGCCGGGTCGCCCGGGAGGAGGCCGAAGCGGCCTGGCTGGCCCGGGGCGCGACCCTCGCCGACGGGGCCGGGCACCGGGCCCGGGACGAGGAACCGGATCCTGAGCGCACCTGCTTCGAGCGCGACCGGGATCGCATCCTCCACCGAGCCACGGCGTTCCGCCGCCTCGCTGGCAAGACCCAGGTGTTCATCTTCCCCGAGGACCACCAGCGCACCCGCCTGACCCATGCGCTCGAGGTCGCCCAGGTCGCCACCGGCATCGCCCGGGCGGTGCGGCTCAACGTCGCGCTCGCCGAGGCGATCGCACTCGGCCACGACTGCGGGCACGGTCCGTTCGGCCACGCGAGCGAGGACGCCTTCGGCCCGTACCTGCCCGGTGGGTACGACCACGCGGTCTGGGGGGCCGACGTCGTCCTCGCCCCGCTCAACCTGTGCGTCGAGACCCTCGACGGCATCCGCAACCACTCGTGGTCACGTCCGGCCCCGAGCACCCCGGAGGGTGAGGTCGTCTCCTGGGCCGACCGCATCGCCTACGTCTGCCACGACTTCGAGGACGCGGTCGACGCGGGCATCGTGACCCCGGGCATGCTCCCGGAGCTCGTCCGGGAGCGGTGCGGGTCGACCCGATCCCAGCAACTCCACACCTTCATCGGTGCGGTGGTGGACGCCGTGCGCACGACCGGCCGGATCGGCATGGCGGCTCCCGTGGCCGAGGCCCTGGCGGCGTTCCGGGCCTTCAACTACGAGCGCATCTACATGCGCCCCGCCTCGGTGGCCCAGGGTGAGGCGGTCACCCGGCTCCTGCGGGCCCTCGTGGACTTCTACGCCGACCGCCCGAACGTGCTGCCGTTCGACGAACTCGGCCCGCTCGGCCACCCCGGCGTGGCCGCGGGCAGCGAGGACGCCGTGCGGGAGGCGGTCACCTACGTCGCCGGGATGACCGATCGCTTCGCGTTCGCGCAGGCGCGGGCCCACCTCGGGTGGGATCCCGACGCCATGCCGGCCGGCGTCGACCTCGGCCGCTGACGCCGAGCGCCCACCCGTCGATCGCTGCGTCACGCGGGGCCACCGGGGCGCGGGAGCGGACGTCCGGCCGGCGGCCTATCCTCCGAACCGATGGGGATCGTCGCGGAGGACATCGCTCGGGTACGGGAGTCGACCGACATCGTCGGGCTCATCTCCGAGCGCGTCGCGCTCAAGCGCGTCGGGCGCCGGTACCAGGGGCTGTGCCCGTTCCACAACGAGAAGAGTGCGTCGTTCTCGGTCAACCCGGAGCTCGGTGTGTACCACTGCTTCGGGTGTCAGGCGAGCGGTGATTCCATCACCTTCCTGCGGGAGCTCGACCACATCGACTTCATCGACGCGGTCGAGCGGCTCGCGGCGCGCGCCGGGATCACCCTCCGCTACGACGACGCGAAGGCGAACCAGGATCGTCAGAAGCGCAGCCGCCTCGTCGAGGCGATGCGGTCCGCGGTGGCGATCTACCACGATCGGCTGCTGACCTCCCCGGACGCCGGTCCGGCCCGCGCCTACCTGCGGTCCCGGGGCTTCGACGGCGATGCGGCCCGGCGGTTCGAACTGGGGTGGGCCCCCGACGGCTACGACGTCCTCACCCGGGCGCTGCTCGATCGCAAGTTCTCCCGGGACGACCTCGCCGCGGTCGGCCTCACCTTCACGAACCGGGCGAACCGGATGCAGGACCAGTTCCGCAACCGACTCATGTTCCCGATCTTCGACCGGCAGGGTGACCCGGTGGGTTTCGGTGGCCGCACCCTGACCGGGGACGGTCCGAAGTACAAGAACTCGCCCGAGACGCCGCTGTACCACAAGAGCCGGATCCTCTACGGCCTCAACTGGGCGAAGGCCGAGGTGAGCGCGCGCGATGCCGTCGTGATCTGCGAGGGCTACACGGACGTGATGGCCTTCGCGCTCGCCGGCGTGCCGAACGCGGTGGCGACCTGCGGCACCGCGCTCACCGAGGATCACGTGCAGGTGCTCAAGAACTTCACCCGGCACATCGTGCTCGCCTACGACGCGGACAGCGCGGGCCAGACCGCGGCCGAGAAGTGGTACACGTGGGAGCAGCGGTTCGAGATCGACGTGCGCGTCGCCGCGCTCCCGGCCGGCGGCGATCCGGCGGACCTGTACAAGGCCGACCCCGACGCGCTCGGCCGCGCGGTCGAGGGCGCGCGCTCGTTCATGCAGTTCAAGCTCGATCGGGTGCTCGGAGCGGCCGATCTCGGGACCCCCGAGGGTCGGGCCCGCGCCGCGGAGGCGTCGGTGCGCGTGCTCCGTGAGCACACGAACGAACTCGTCCGCGAGGGCTACATCCAGCAGGTCGCCGGGGTCACCGGCTTCGACCACTCGTGGTTCAAGGACGCCATCGCCCGCCCGGCACCGCGGCGGGACCAGGAGCCCGAGCCGACCACGGCCGAGCGTCCGGTCGTCCGGTCGGATCCGAGTGCCCGGCTGGACCGGCGCGAGGTCGAGGCCCTGCGGTGGGCCATCCACGAACCGGCACAGGTCGCCTCGTGGATCGACGTGTCCCTCTTCGGCGATCCGCTGGCCGTCGAGGCCTTCGAGCTCCTCGCCGCCTCGGCCTCGTTCCACGAGGCCCTGGCCCAGGCGACCGGCCCGGTGCTCGCCCTGCTCGAGCAACTGGCGGTCGAGGAGCCGGTGGTCGACGGCGAGCCCGAGACCCTCCACGCCCGGCTCGTGGTGAGCCTCGTGGAGCCCGCCGGGGAGCGCTGGCTGGCCGATCTGCTGCGCCGGGGCGATGACCGGGCCATGGTCGTCAAGCCCCTGCTCGACCGGATCGCCCACGCCCGGAACTCGGACTGGGCGGTGGGGGAGCAGGCGGCCCTTCAGTTGGTCGGGCTGCTGGCCGATGCACAGGCGCCCGTCGGGGACGGGTCCGCTCCGGCGGCCGAACCGAACACCGAGGTGCCCGTGGGATCCGAGGCATGACCGAGCACGAGGTCGAGCACACCGGCGACGCCCGCCGTCGCCACCCGGCGGCGCCGGATCCCGGAGCCGCGCTCGTCGACGAGGCGATCCGCACGGCGGCCACCGAACCGATCCTCGCGCCCACCGACGAGGCCGTCGACCAGCTCCTGTTCCGCGTGCGGAGCCGGGAGCGGCTCTACGTGACCACCGGCGAGATCTTCGCGGCGTTCCCGGGATTCGAACCCTCGACCGACGAACTCGCCGCGATCCACGGGCGGGTCGAGGCCGCCGGGATGCAGATCGTCGACGAGATCACCGACGAGCTCCTGCGCGAGGACGAGGCGAACCGTCGCAAGGGCCCCGAGCCGGCGCTGCCGGCCCGTACCGCCGATGAGCGACGCCTGCTGCGCCCGCGCCGCAGCGCCGGCGGTGCCGATGGTGGTTCGTTCGATCCGGTCCGTATCTACCTGCGCGAGATCGGACAGGTCCCGCTGCTCACTGCGGCCGAAGAGGTGCGCCTCGCCCAGCGCCTCGAGGCGGGGGTGCACGCCCGGGAACGCCTCGAGGTCGCGACCGGGTTCGGTGTGCCGGACCTGCTCGACGACGAGGAGCGGGCCAGCCTCGAGGCCGTGGCGGCCGACGGTGCGCTCGCACGGCAGCAGCTGACCGAGGCGAACCTCCGGCTCGTCGTGTCGATCGCCAAGCGGTACGTCGGCCGGGGCATGGCCCTGCTCGATCTCGTGCAGGAGGGCAACATCGGCCTCATGCGGGCGGTCGAGAAGTTCGACTACACGAAGGGTTTCAAGTTCTCCACCTACGCGACCTGGTGGATCCGTCAGGCGATCTCCCGGGCGGTGGCCGAGGAAAGCCGCAACATCCGCCTGCCCGTGCACGCGATGGA
>JALRDW010000282.1 GCA_023262065.1 Acidimicrobiia bacterium
GCTTTCATCCGCACCGTCGACGATGTGCAGGATGAGATCGGCTTGCGCAACTTCTTCAAGCGTCGAGCGGAACGCCTCGACGAGTTGGTGCGGCAGGCGACGCACGAAGCCGACGGTGTCCGAGACGAGGACCACCTCACCTCCCGGCATGCGCAGGCGGCGGGTCGTCGGATCGAGGGTGGAGAACAGGCGGTCCTCGACGAGCACGTCGGCCTCGGTGATCCGGTTCAGCAACGTCGACTTGCCGGCGTTCGTGTACCCGACGAGCGCGACGGTCGGCATCGAACGACGTCGCCGGGCCTTGCGCTGGGTCTGACGGGTGCGTCCGACCTCGACGAGTTGGCGCTCGAGGCGGGTGACCCGCTGCTGGATGCGGCGGCGGTCGACCTCGAGCTGGGTCTCACCCGGACCTCGCGTGCCGATGCCGCCGCCCTGCTGCGAGAGCGAGGTGCCCCGCCCGCGCAGGCGCGGGAGTCGGTAGCGGAGCTGCGCGAGCTCCACCTGGAGCATGCCCTCCTGGCTCCCGGCGTGCTGGGCGAAGATGTCGAGGATGAGCGCGACCCGGTCGACCACGTCGACGTTGAAGATGCGCTCGAGGTTGCGCTGCTGGGCCGGGCTCAGCTCGTCGTCGAAGATCACGACGTCGACATCGAGGGCGACCGCCGCCTCGCGCAGCTCCTCGGCCTTCCCCTTGCCGATGTAGGTCGCCGGGTCCGGCGTGTCCCGCCGCTGGAGGACGATCTCGACCGCGTCGGCACCGGCGGTGTCCGCGAGCAGGGCGAGTTCGGCGAGCGACTCCTCCGCCTCCTCGGCGTCACGGGTGCCGAACCCGGTCCCGATGAGCAGGGCCCGCTGCCGGACGACCTCGAGGTCGACCTCGGTCGCGGTGAGCCGGCGACCGGTGCGCCCCTCGTGCCGTCGGGTCATGCGCCCTCGAGCACGTGCGTGGCGGTCTCGACCACCGGCCCGGCGAGCCGGATGCGATCGGCGATCTCCACGGTGAGGTCGCCCCCCGGCACGTGGACGGTGACCCGCGGGCCGACGAGGCCCCGCCGATGGGCCGCGGTCGCCGCCGCGCAGGCCCCGGTCCCACAGGACCGGGTCTCGCCCACCCCGCGCTCCCACACCCGCATCGTGATCGCGTCGGACTCGCCCGGGGTCGGGGCGATGAACTCGACGTTGGTGCGGTTCGGGAACCGCGGGTCGTGCTCGAGCACGGGCCCGTGCTCCCGCACGGCGCAGGCCGCCGGGTCGTCGACGAGGAGCACCCAGTGGGGATTCCCCATGCCGATGGCGTCACCCTCGTAGGTGACGCCATCGACCTCGGCCACGATCCCGGTGACGGACGGCGCCACGGTCGGGATCCGCGCCGGGTCGAGCACCGGCTCCCCCATGTCGACGGTCGCGGCCGTGAGTACGCCCCGGTCGCCGACCTCGAGGTCGAGCGTCCGACGTCCGGCGGCGGTGTCGACCGCGAGACGACGGCCGTCCCCGAGGCCGAGACCGTGGGCCACGTGGGCGAGGGTGCGGATCCCGTTGCCGCTCATCTCGGCGTCGGTGCCGTCGGCGTTGACGAGGCGCATGGTGCAGTCGGCGTCCGAACCGGGCGACGGCGCACCGAGGAGGATGAGACCGTCGGCGCCACCGAACCGATCCCGTGCGCACAGCTCGGCCGCTCGCGCCGCGAGCCGGGCCGCGAGCGGTTCGTCGCCGCGCACGTCGACGACGAGGAAGGTGTTCTCCGTGGCGTGGAGGTGGTGGACCGTGACCGTCATGTCGTCCCCCACCATGCCAGCAATGCGGGGCCCACGTCGGAGATTTCGTGGGCCGCCCCGAACCAGGTGATGCGGGGGTCCCGCCGGAACCACATGCGTTGGCGCCGGGCGAACGACCGGGTGCGGCGCACCGCAGTGTCGAAGGCGGCCGCGAGGGCCGCGTCCCGGTCCGGTGCGGGCGCATCGAGCGCGTCCGCGAGCTCCTTGTACCCGATGGCCTGACGGGCCGTCCGCGACCAGCCACGGGGGTCGGCCCACAACCGTTCGACCTCGGCGACGAGCCCGGCGGAGCGCATGGCGGCGAACCGCTCGGCGATCCGGACGTTCGCGACCTCGCGGGGCAACCAGAGGCCGGCGATGCGCACGGGGAACGCGGTCGGGCCGTACCGGTCGAGACCGGGCCCGAAGGAGGAGAACGGCTCACCCGTGCGCTCGATCACCTCGAGGGCGCGCACGATCCGGCGCACGTTGTGGGGATCGATGCGCGAGGCCGCGAGCGGGTCGAGCGCCTCGAGGCGCGCGTACGCGGCCGCCACCCCGCCGGGCTCGGCGGTGCTCGCCTCGATCTCGGCCCGGAGGGCGAGGTCCTCACCGGGGAACCGCAGGTCGTCGAGGACCGCCTGCACGTAGAGCCCCGTGCCCCCGACGAGCAGCGCGCGTCGCCCACGGGCCTCGATGTCGGCGACCACCGCGCGTGCCTCGGTCTGGAACCGCTGCACCGACCACGCGTCCCAGGGGTCGACGACGTCGATGAGGTGGTGCGGGACCTCGGCCCGCACGGCCGCATCGGACTTGGCGGTCCCGATGTCCATGCCCCGGTACACCTGCATCGAGTCCACCGAGACGATCTCGAGGTCGCCGAGGGTGCGGGCCGCCAGCAACGCGAGGTCGGTCTTGCCCGAGGCGGTCGGAGCGACGAGCGCGAGGTGCTCCACCGACCCGCTCGGCGTGGCGCTCACCCCGCGGCGACCGGGATCCGCACGCGGCGTCGCCGAGCCGGCTCGGTGACACGCACGAACTCGCCCTGGAGCCAGTGCGGTGCGCCGCGGGTGATACGGGCCTCGGCGTAGGTGCCGGGCGCGAGGGCGACGCCCTCGGGGGCGGCGAAGTGCACCAGCTTGGACTGCCGGGTGCGGGCGGCGACCACCGCCGGGTCCTTCTTCGACGGGCCCTCGACGAGGACCTCCTCGGTGCGTCCGGCTCGGGCCTCGTGGCGCCGCAGCGCCGAGGCCTCGACCACCGCGGTGAGCCGCTCCATGCGTTCGGCCGCCACCTCGGGGGCGACGAACTCGTCGACCATCCCGGCCGCCTCGGTGCCGGGACGGGGCGAGAAGATGAACGTGTACGCCGCGTCGTAGTCGGCCTCGGTGACCACCTCGAGGGTCCGCTCGAAATCCGCGTCGGTCTCCCCGGGGAAGCCGACGATGATGTCGGTCGTGATCGCGATGTCGGGGCAGCGCTCGCGGATCATCGCGACGCGGTCGAGGTAGCGCTGCTTGTCGTACGTGCGGCGCATCCGCTT
>JALRDW010000018.1 GCA_023262065.1 Acidimicrobiia bacterium
CCATGATCCAGAGCGCGGGCACGAGCAGGTGCAGGAACAGCGCCACGCCGAGCAGCACCATCCGCTCGGCCCGCTCCATGAGTCCGCCACGCGCGTCGAACCCGAGCGCCTCGGCCTTGGCCCGCTCGTAGGAGATGAGCATCGAGAGCGCGAGCGCCGCGAGCGGCAGCATCGCGAGCCGTCCGCCATCCCCCATGAGGTACCAGGCGCAGCCCCCGAGCACGAGGGCGTCCGAGACCCGGTCGGCCACCGAGTCGAAGAAGGAACCCCGGGGGCTGGCGAGGCCGCTCGCGCGGGCCACCGAACCGTCGAGGAGATCCACGAGGCCGCTCAGGGCGATGCCGAGCACGGCCCAGCGGAGTTCGCCGACCGCGATGAGCCAGGCGGTGATCGCACTGATGACGAGGCCCGAGGCGGTGAGGATGTCGGGGGTGATCCCCACCCGACGCAACCCCCGACCGATCGGGGCGAGACCCTGGTTGACGGAGACGCGGAGGCGGCCGTCGAGCAACTCGGCTCCTTGGTGGGCGGTGCCGGCGCTGCGACCCGGGGGGCGCGCCGGCGTGGCGGACTCCCGAACGGTACCACCGGATCGTCGCTCGGCCCCGGACGCCCGGCGGCCGGGTCAGCGCAGCAGCGGCGCCGGGCTGAGGACCCCGAAGTCCACCGTGGCCGTGGAGCCCTGACGCCACGGGAACACCCCGGCGGCGTCGTTGCGGCAGGTCCGAGGGACCGCCGTGGGCGACAGGATGCGCTCGCAGTCGGTGTTCCACGAGGCGTAGGCCGCCATCACCGTGCCGTCGGGCTTCGAGAAGAAGGTGAGACCGCCGACCCCCGAACGATCCCGCCCACTCACGAGCCAGGGGCTGCGGGCCGGCGCCTTCGCGCAGGGCCCCAGCGGCGACGAGCACCGGGCCGTCCCGGTGCTGTACGCCGCGGTGCGCCAGTCCCCCGCCGAGTACGCGAGCAGGTAGTCGCCGGACGGCGTCACGACCATCGACGGGTTCTCGATGAACGGCGACTCCCACCCGAACTCGAGACCGGTGAGGACGACCGGGGGTCCGGCGCCGCGCCCCTCGGCGTCGAGCGGGACGACCCGGATGGGTTCGTCGGTGTCGGAGAACGCGGCGAGGAGGTACTTCGATCCGTCCGGCGCGGTGAACACCTCGGGGTCGAGCGCGCCGCCGCCGGCGGGCGAGGTCGAGGTCGTCACCCCGCAGGTGAACGCACCGGGATCCGGGACGAAGGGTCCGGCGGGTGCGGAGGACACCGCCCGCGCGATGCACTGGTCGTTGGGTGCCGGAACGCCCGAGCGGCGGGCCGCGAAGAACATGACGTAGCTCCCACCGAACCGCGCGACCGTCGGCGCCCAGAAGTCCGACGATCCGGGGTCGGCCCAGGCCGGTCGCGCGACCAGCGCCTCCCCCGTCGCCGCGTCCCAGGAGTTCGCGCCCGTGAGCGGGTACTTGGCCGTCGGGTCGGTGATCGCTCGGACCGGGATGCGCACCGGCACACCCTGCACGAGCAGGTTCGAGCCGTAGACGTAGTACACCGCGCCGACCCGCAGCACCGCGGGGTCCGAGACGTTCGGCCAGACCGGGGTCGCGGGTTGCTGGGGCGGCTGGTGCGCGGCGATGAACGCACCGACGACGTCGACGACGATCCGCGGACACCCCGCGTTCGAGTAGATCGTGATGCTCCCCCCGGCACCGAGCTTCGTGAGCACCCCGTTCGCCACCGTGGCCCCGGCGGTGTAGTTCAGGTTCGACGCGGTCGGACGCGGCGAGCCCGTCGGATGGACGGTGAGGAAGCCGGGCCCGACGGGTCCGTCGACCGTGACGTTGATGGCGACCGCCGGCGCGTCGGCCGGCACCCCGGCCCCGATCGCGGCGGCGATCGGCAGATCGAAGGTCGCGACCTGCGTGCGCCCGCGGTCGGGACAGACGGTGAGCGAGGCGCGGTCGGTGAGCCGGGAGGGTGTGAGACCGGCGAAGCCCTGGGTCGCGATCGGCGCGCCGCCCGAGTACCACCCGACGACGTCGACCACCACCCGGACGCAGCCCCCGAAGGTGAAGAGGTTGATCGAACCCCCGGTCCCGACCCGCACGACGGTGCCGTTCGGCACCACCGCACCGGGTCGGAAGTTGAGCGTCGATGCCGTCGGCCGCCCCACGCCGGCCGGGTAGGCCGTGAGGTACCCGCTCGCTCCGGCGACCGAGTTGTCGACGGTGACGTTGAGCGCCACCGCCGCCGCGTTCGCAGGCACCCCGGCGGTGCCCACGACCCCGAGCGACCGGACCCCGGCGATGCATCCACCGCCGCCCGGCGCGCTCGTGTCGAGCAGTCGACCCGGCGACACCCCGGTGAAGCCCCCGGCGACCGGCGTCCCGGCCGCGTACCACCCGACGACGTCCACGATGGTGTGCGGACACCCGTTGCTCGCGAACAGCGAGACTCCGCCGCCGGACCCCACCTTCACCTGCACGTTGTTCGGCACCGCGGCACCGGCCACGTAGTTCAGGCTCGACGCCTCGGGCCGGCTCACTCCGGCTGGGAAGACGGTGAGGTACCCCGGTCCCGTCGCCCCGACCACCGTGACGTTGAGCGCGACCGCTGCGGCGTCGGCCGGGACGTCGGCGGGTGCGGCGAGGGGTGCCACGGTGACCGTGCGGGCCGCCCCGCTGACGCAGGGCCCCTGGGTCGGCTCGCGGGTGTCGAGGATCCGGACCGGGGTGATCCCGGTGAAGGTGCCGGCGCTCGGGGCCGCGTCCGCACCGGGTGCCGTCACGACGGGTACGACGGCTGCGACGAGCAGCATCAGCACCGCCAGCACCGGGTTCCGGGACCGCATCGTTCGCTCCGAGGCATGCCGCCGGGACCCTCCCGGGGCTCAGCGGCACGTTACCGACCGGGACGGCACCGCCGGCCCCGCCGCCGCTCGCCGGCACCGGTTTGATGGACCGTTGATGAACCGTCGGTCGGCGGGGACCCGCGTCCGTCCTCCGGACTCAGCCGGTGAGGCCGTACTCCGACCAGTCCTCCGGGTTGACCTCCGTGTACTCGCCGAGCACGGTGCCGTCGAGGGCGTCGAGCTCGACCAGGCCGCGCATCGACGGCGGCTCGTCGGCCGAGTAGAGCAGGATGCGCCAGGTCGGGCGCGAGCGCAGCCCGCGCCATGCGAGCTGCGCCGACGCGTGACCGACCGGGAACCCGACGGCCCGGGTCGCGGCGACCAGCGCGTCGGTCTCGCTGAGCCGCTGGTGGTACCCGGCCGCGAAGTGGTACAGCCCGAGCACCCCGAGGAGCACCGCGGCACCCACGAGGCCGCGTTGGTCACCCTGCAGTCCGGCGGTCAGGCAGGTCGCCGCGAGGATGAGGTGGATCGAACCCGCGATGCGGCGCCGGCCCACGTCGGGGAAGACCGTGGGGCCGACGAACTGGGAGACGTCGAGATCCGCCGGGAGCGCGTCGAGGTGCTCCTCGTCCCCCACGTCCTCGGGTCGACGATCGGCGGCCATGACCCCGAGGCTACGCGCCGTCGGCCGTCGGGCCCGCCTCCGGGGTCGCAGCGAGGCGGGCGAGCAACCGCTCGCGGGAGGCCGCGACCGACTCGGGCAGCACCCGGGTCTCCGCCACGGAGGTCATGAAGTTGGTGTCCCCGTGCCACCGGGGCACGACGTGGAGGTGCAGGTGCTCGGGCACCCCCGCCCCGCCGGCCCGACCCACGTTGATGCCGAGGTTGAGCCCCTCGGGCCGGTACTCGGTCTCCACCGCGGTGGCGATGCGCCGGGCCTGGGCCATGAGCGCGGTCGCCTCGGCCTCGGTGAGGCCGGTCAGGGTCGCCTCGTGCCGCACCGGGATCACCATCACGTGGCCCGAGGTGTACGGGTACGCGTTCATGACCGTGTACACGAGCGGGGTCCGCTCGAGGATGAGGGCCGACGCGTCGTCCGCGCCCTGCAGACCGCAGAACAGGCACCCCTCGGGTCGCCCGCCCGACACCACGTCGTCGATGTACGCGCTGCGCCACCCCGCCCAGAGTCGCTCGAGCGCCACGGTCAGGCCTTGGCCGCGACCTCGTCGCGCACGCGCGCGACGAACCGGTCGAGCGGCACGCCACGGTCGGGATCGTCCTGGCCGCGAGCGTTGACCCCGACCGTGCGCTGCTCCACGTCGTCGTCGCCGACCACGAGGATGTAGGGGACCTTGCCCAACTTGGAGCGCCGGATCCGTGCCCCGAGCGAGTCGGCCGAGGCCTCCCGCAGCTCCACCCGGAGCCCGGCGGCCTCGAGCGCCCCGAGGACCTCGCGCGCGTACGCGTCGTGGCGATCGGCGACGGGGAGCACCTCGACCTGCACCGGCGCGAGCCAGCTCGGGAACGCGCCCGCGTAGTGCTCGACGAGGATGCCGAAGAACCGCTCGATCGATCCGAAGAGCGCGCGGTGCAGCATGATCGGCCGGTGCCGGCTGTTGTCGGCCCCGACGTACTCGAGGTCGAACCGGTCCGGGTGGTTGAAGTCGCACTGGATGGTGCTGAGCTGCCACATCCGGCCGATGGCATCCCGGACCTCGATGTCGATCTTCGGACCGTAGAAGGCGGCGTCGCCCTCCTTGACCGCGTACGGGAGCTGCGCGGTCTCGAGCGCGGTGCGCAGCGCATCGGTGGCGCGGTCCCAGATCTCGTCCGAGCCGACGTACTTGCCCGGGTCCTTGGTGGACAGGTACGCGCTGAAGTCCGTGAAGCCGAAGGCCCGCAGGACGCTCATGACGAATCCGAGCAACGAGCCGATCTCGTCCTGGAGCTGATCCTCGGTGCAGTAGATGTGGCTGTCGTCCTGGGTGAACCCCCGGATCCGCATGAGACCGTGGAGCGTGCCCGCGCGCTCGTAGCGGTACACCGTCCCGAGCTCGAAGAGCCGCAGCGGCAGCTCCCGGTAGGAACGCTGCCGACTGCGGTAGATCAGGCAGTGCATGGGGCAGTTCATCGGCTTCGGGTAGTACGTGCCGTTGTCGAGCTCCATCGGCGGATACATGCCGTCCTTGTAGAAGCTCAGGTGCCCGGAGGTCTCGAACAGGTTCGCGTTGGCCAGGTGCGGCGTGACCACGAACTCGTACCCGCCGTGCTCGTGCCGCTCACGGCTGTAGTCCTCCATGATCTTGCGGACCATCGCCCCGCGCGGGTGCCACACCGCGAGCCCGCCGCCGAGCTCCTCCGGGAAGGACAGCAGATCGAGTTCGGTCGCGAGTCGGCGGTGGTCCCGTTTCTCGGCCTCGGCGAGGCGGTGCAGGTGCTCGTCGAGCGCGGCCCTCGACTCCCACGCGGTGCCGTACACGCGCTGGAGCATCGGGCGCTGCTCGTCCCCGCGCCAGTAGGCACCCGCCAGCTTCATGAGCTTGAACGCGCCGAGGCGGGCCGTGGACGGCACGTGCGGACCGCGACACAGGTCGAGGTAGGTCGTGGCGCCGTCCGCATCGACGTTGCGGTAGATGCCCACCACGCCACCGGCGAGCTCCCCCGCGTCGTCCGAGGCGGCGGCGCCGCTCGAGACGTTCTCGATGATCTCGCGCTTGTAGGGCTGATCGGCGAAGACCGCCATCCCCTCGTCGAAGGAGCACTCCTCCCGCACGAAGGCCTGATCGGCCTTGACGAGCTCCCGCATGCGGTCCTCGATCCGCCCGAGGTCCTCGTCGGTGAACCGGGCCCCATCGGGCAGCTCGAAGTCGTAGTAGAAGCCGTCGGCGATCGCCGGACCGATCGCGTACTTCGCCCCCGGGAAGAGGTCGAAGACCGCCTGCGCCATGAGGTGCGCGGTGGAGTGGCGCAGCACCTCCCGTCCCGCGTCCGAGTTCGGGGTCACGATCGCCACCGCCGCATCGGCGGTGATGGGACGCCCGAGGTCGACCACCTCACCGTCCACCTCGGCGGCGATCGCGGCCCGGGCCAGCCCGGCGCCGATCGCCGCGGCGACGTCGGCCCCCGTCGGGGTGCCCTCGAACTCGCGGGTCGAACCGTCGGGGAGCGTGATCGTGATCGTCATCGCCCGAGAGGTTACCGGGGGCGTCCGCCCCGGCTCACCGGATTGGATCGGCGCCGATGGAGATCGGGAGCGAGAGGTCGATCCCGACGAGCCGCCCGAGGTCGTGCAGGGTGGCGACCGCAGTCGGGTCGTCCCCGCCGGACAGGATCGCCGACGCGAGG